>NZ_JBCNTJ010000019.1:0-131291 GCF_039581215.1 Pseudomonas halotolerans | reverse complement strand
GACTTGCGCCTTCAAGCCTTCGGCGCGCAAGGCGCTCAACACCTGATAACCATCCATCTCCGGCATGGTCAGGTCCAGCAGCACCACTTGGCCCAGGCCCTGGCGTATGGCGTCCATGGCCTGGCGCCCATTGCTGGCCTCGGTGACCGAGACCGGCCAGTCCGCCGGCAATGCACGGAGCACCTGTTTGCGTGCCATGTTGGAGTCGTCACACACCACGAGGGGGATCACTGACACTGGGACGCCCATTCAAGTTGAACAGCGGGGGAGGTCATGCCTGTCACAAAGCTGCGAAACCTCCCGTTAGCTAAAAACTGGACCATTAAGTCAGGAGAGTCAAATGCACTTCATCCGTTAGGGCAATCGCGGCGGCGCATGGAAGGCTACGAAGAAAATAATTATAAAAATTAATCAGTTTTCGAGAGGTCGGTTCGCGAGCAACGCTAAAACGCTACGAAAGTCTCCAGCGATGGGATTCGCATTTTTTCCTGTTTCGCCCTGAATTATCGGTTTTGATGCCTGTTTACGGGGAAATGGCTTTCACGGATGATTCTTTCAAATTAAGAAACCTAACGGTTTCCTTTCTTCTGTTTTTTGGCATACTCCATTTGCGAGCCGGCTTGTGTGCCTGCTCAAAGGGTATTTAGTGCTGTTCAATAACAATAATCAGCAGGAACCTACGCCATGAATATTCCCGGTCACCCCGCGGCGCCCGTTGGTGCCGAACAACTCACTGCCATGCTCGCCCGGATGAAGCAGGCCCACCTGGCCGACGGGCCGGCGAGCCTGGAACTGCGGCGCGACCGACTGGACCGGGCCATTGCTTTGCTGCTGGATAACCGTGAAGCCATTGTTGAGGCAGTGTCGGCGGATTTCGGCAATCGCAGCCGCGAACAGACGCTGCTTTCCGATATTGGTGGTTCCGTGGCAAGCCTCAAGTATTGCCGTGAGCATCTGGCCGAGTGGATGCAGTCGCAGTCGCATCCGGCCCCTTTCCCTAACAGCGAGGCGCGGGTCGAGTACCAGCCGTTGGGCGTGGTGGGCGTGATCAGCCCCTGGAATTTTCCCATCGTACTGGCGTTCGGGCCGCTGGCGAGTATTTTCGCCGCCGGTAACCGGGCCATGCTCAAGCCTTCTGAACTGACCCCGCGCACATCGGCATTGATGGGCCAATTGATCGCCCGGTATTTTGACGAGCATGAACTGACCACGGTGCTGGGCGATGCCGAAGTCGGCGCGCTGTTCAGTGCCCAACCCTTCGACCACCTGATCTTCACCGGGGGGACGGCAGTGGCCCGGCACATCATGCGGGCAGCCTCGGACAATCTGGTACCGGTGACCCTGGAGCTGGGCGGCAAGTCGCCCGTGCTGGTGTCCCGCAGCGCCGACCTGGCGACGGTGGTGCAGCGGGTCATGACGGTGAAGACCTTCAACGCCGGGCAAATCTGCCTGGCCCCGGACTACGTGCTGCTACCGGAAGAATGCCTGGAAGACTTCGTCGCCGAGGCGGTGCGCTTCGTCGCTGCCATGTATCCCTCCTTGCACAGCAACCCGGACTACACCTCCATCATCAACCCACGCAATTTCGACCGCCTGCAGGGTTATCTGGTCGATGCGCGCGCCAAAGGGGCGCGGCTGATCGAGATCAACCCGGCGCAGGAAGACCTGGGTGATCGCCAGACCCGCAAGATCGCGCCGACGCTGGTGCTGGATGCCACTGAGCAGATGCAGGTGCTGCGCGAGGAAATCTTCGGCCCGCTGTTGCCGATCAAGACCTACCGCGATTTCGCCACGGCGATCGACTACGTCAACGCTCAACCGCGACCCCTGGCGGCCTATTACTTCGGCGAGGATGCCGGTGAGCGCCAGCAGGTGCTGGAGCGCACGACTTCGGGCGGTGTGGTGATCAATGACGTCATGAGCCATGTGGTGTTCGAGGCGCTGCCATTTGGCGGTGTCGGTCACTCCGGTATGGGGGCGTATCACGGGGTCTACGGCTTCCGTGCGTTCAGTCATGCCAAGGCGGTGGTGGTGCAGAGCCCGGTCGGTGAGTCCAACCTGGCGATGCGCGCGCCTTACGGCGCAATGATCCACGGTCTGCTGGATCAATTGCTGACTGCCCACTGAGTCGTTCAGGAGTATGACCATGAACATGGTGTCAACCCTCAAGGCCAAGCTACTGCGCGCCTTTGCCAAACGCATGAAAGCCAAGTTCACCTACGACGCGGCGCAGTATCCGTTGCGCTTGCTCGACGAGACATTCATCCCCACCGCGTGGGGCCCGGCACGGGCCTTGTTCTATTGGCCCCATACGTCGTCCACTGAACCTCTGCCTGTGTATCTGAACCTGCATGGCGGCGGTTTCGTGGCCGGGGTGCCGGAGCATGACGACAGTTATTGCCGGCGCTTGGCTCACAACCTGGGTTGCCTGGTGGTCAATCTGGACTATGTGCTGGCCCCCGAGTTTCCCTTTCCAGCGGGCTTGCGCCAGAGCTTCGCGGTGCTTGAGTGGCTGGCCGAACAGGCCACGACCCTGGGCATCGACCCACAACGCATCGCGGTCGGTGGGCACAGCGCGGGCGGCAATCTGGCCACTGGCGTGGCCAATCTGGCGCGGGGGCATCAGCGTTTGCGGGTGGTGCATCAGGTCATTGACTATGCGGTACTGGACTTGGCCCAGGATCCCGGACTGAAGCTTTCTCTCATCGACAAACCCTTGCTCGGCGCGGGTCTGGTGCGCTTTTTCAATAGCTGTTATCTGAGCGATCCGGCCCAGGCCCGGGACCCGCTGGTATCGCCATTGCTGGCGACGGTCGAGCAATTGCACGGTATGCCCCCGACCACGTTGATCACCGCCGAGCACGATATCCTGCGTGCTGAGGGGCAGGCCTACGCGCAGAAATTGCGCCAGGCCGGCGTCGTGGTGAACGAAAAGATGTTCACCGACTGCGACCACATGTTCACCCATCTGGGGCCTGATGCTACGGCGCAGGAGGCTTGGCAACTCATCGAGGATTCCCTGCGTGAGGCGTTTGCGAGGGCGGGCTGCGCTAAGCTAGACCCCTCTGTGAAACCACCACCGGAACACGTGCACCATGCCGATCAACAGGTTCCGTAATGACTGAAACCACTGAGCAGCCCGTCAGGCGCGGTCGTCCGCCGATACGCAGCCGCCAGGAGCAAATGACCTCGCTGCTGGATGCCGCGGCGCAGGCGCTTGGCAGCGGCAATTTCGCCAACATCACCATGGATGCCATCGCCCGCGCCGCCGGAATCTCCAAGAAGACCTTGTACCAGTTGGTGGCGAGCAAGGAGGCGTTGCTCTCGCAACTGGTGGCCAGGGACTTGTCCACCCTGGAACTGCTATTGGAAAGCGGCATCGACTGCGCCGAGGATCTGCTCAGCGAGTTGCGCATGTACCTGACGTTATGGGCGCGTCTGACCCTCTCGCCATTGGCTCTGGGTCTCTACCTGTTGGCTGCCCAGGGGCGCGAGACGGCGCCGGGCCTTGCCAGGATCTGGTATCAGGAGGGTGCCGGGCGTTGCCTGAGCCTGTTGCGCGGTTGGTTGGGCAAGGCGGCCGGCAAGGGATTGTTGGCCCACGAAGATGTCGAGTCAGCGGTCGAGCTGATCGATGCACTGCTGATCTCCCAGCCGCTCAAGCTGTTCACCCTGGGGGTGCAACAGAGCTGGTCAGACGAACAGATCGAGCAGCGGGTTGAGGTGGCTCTCGGTATGTTCGGCCGCTGCTTTATCCATCGTGTGCCCAAGCCGTGAGCGCTCACCGGGGCAGCCACACGCTCCACAAGACCCCTGTGGGAGCAAAGCTTGCTCGCGATAACTGAGGCACATTCAACATTGATGCGAGCGGAACCACCGCAAGCTTTGCTCCCACGGAGGAGGTTTGGATGGCCGGGAAATCGAAAGCAACATAAGCCATCCAAGACAGTTGCCCCCACTTTTCCCGGATCGCCACAAGATTCACATTCACCACAAGACCCCTGTGGGAGCAAAGCTTGCTCGCGATAACTGAGGCACATTCAACATTGATGCGAGCGGAACCACCGCTATCGCGAGCAAGCTTTGCTCCCACGGAGGAGGTTTGGATGGCCGGGAAATCGAAAGCAACATAAGCCATCCAAGACAGTTGCCCCCGCACTTTTTCCCGGATCGGCGATGCCGTTACTCGCCGGTCGAGCGTCGCGACAGGCGATAGGACAACTGAGCACGGGTCAGGCCCAGACGACGGGCCGCTTCCGAGACATTGCCTTTCACTTCACCCAGGCAGTGGTCAATGAGGGTCTCCTCAATCTCCTGCAATGACAACCGGCTTGGATCCTTGCCGCCAAACAGCTCCAGAATCGCACCACTGCCTGTACTGGCTGCGGCGGTCTTGGTAGGGCTGGCCGGCGGCGGATCGTTGGGGTTGGCAGCCAATTGGCCACGGGTGCCGATGGAGAACATGGGCTGGGCCAGACGTTCGCCACTGGTAAACAGGTGCGCCAGGTCGATTGCGCCGCCGTCCGGCGCGCTGATCACGCCGCGTTCCACCAGGTTTTGCAATTCGCGGATATTGCCCGGAAAGTCATAGGCCAGCAGCGTATCGGCCGTGCGCGGCGTGAAACCGCTGATCTGGCGCCCATGGCGCTGGGTGAAGCGATGCAGGAAGTGGGTCATCAGCAGTGGGATGTCTTCCTTGCGTTCGCGCAACGGCGGCAGGTGGATCGGAAACACATTCAAGCGAAAGAACAAATCCTCCCTGAACTCGCCACGTTGCGCGGCGGCACGAAGGTCGACGTTGGTCGCGGCGACCACCCGCACATCGACCTTCACCGTGCGGCTGCCACCGACCCGCTCGACCTCGCCTTCCTGCAAGGCGCGCAGCAGCTTGCCCTGGGCCACCAGGCTGAGGGTGGCGATCTCGTCGAGGAACAGGGTGCCGCCGTCGGCGCGTTCGAAGCGCCCGGCGCGCGATTGAGTGGCACCGGTATAGGCGCCACGCTCGACGCCAAAGAGCTCCGATTCCATCAGGTTTTCCGGGATGGCAGCGCAGTTGATGGCGACAAAGGGTTCATCGTGGCGCGGGCTGATGCGATGCAGCATCCGCGCAAACATTTCCTTGCCGACCCCGGACTCGCCGGTGAACAGCACCGTTGCCTGGGTCGGCGCGACCCGGCGCAACATGTGGCAGGCGGCGTTGAAGGCTGAGGAAATCCCCACCATGTCGCTGTCTTGTGCGGGTGTCGGATCAACCAGCAGGCTCGTCGGCAGGGCGCCTTTATCATTGCGACTGTGGGCCGTTACGCTGCGCCCGCCGGTGCTGACGAACGGTTCGGCGTTCAGGTCGGCCAGGTCCGCTTCGGCGTCGTCCCATTCCTCCGCGGGCTTTCCAATCAGTCGGCAAATACTGGAACCGGTGGAACGGCATTCGACCTCGCGGTAGAGAATCAGCCGGCCGACCATTGCCGAGGTGTACCCGGTGGCATAGCCGGTCTGCATCCAGCAGGCCGGTTCCGTGCCGATGCCGAAGTGGGCGATGTGCTCATCATCCTCGCTGGAGTGGTGCCAGAGGAACTCGCCGTAATAGGTGCCCAGGTTCATGTCGAACTCGAAATGCACCGGCTCGACCTTCACCGCGCCTTCGATCGCATGAATGATCGGGCCGGCGGCGAACAGCGCCAGGATGTCAGCCTCGGGGAAGCGCTCCTTGATCAGGGCGGCGTCCCGGGCGCCGCAATGGTAGCCCGTGCGCAACATGATGCCTCGCGCGCGGGCCAGGCCCATGCTTTCAATCAGCTCTCGGCGTAGCGCGCCGATGCCGCTGTTGTGGATCAGCAGCATGCGTGCGCCGTTCAACCAGATGCGCCCGTCGCCCGGGCTGAACATCAGGCATTCAGTCAGATCTTGCAGGGTCGGTGGTGCACCCGGTGGCAGTTGCTCGCTGGCACCGCGCACAGGTTTGCTTGGCGTTGCGCGAGAGAGTTCGGCCAGGGAAATCAGCTTGTCCGCCATCACCAATCCTTAATCGGAATAATCATAATCCGCATAGTGCAGCATGAAATTGCTGAAATCATCACTTTTTAACCCGCCCAGTTCTCCACTCATGACCCTTGCTTGCCTGTGTTTGAGCTGGATGCCCCGGGCTTGAGCGGTTGCTTTTCGATTGCCCGGAGATGGCATATCGCTTGCTACAACTAGTTACCGAGATTAACTAATTCGGCAATAACAATATGGCTTGGCTGTCGCCGCTTTCGAGCAGGCAGTACAAGCAAGAATCGGGAAGCCCGTATGAAGTTGACCAACAAGAGGATAGTCGTGACCGGGGTTTCCTCGGGCATCGGCGCCGAAACCTCCCGGATCCTGCGTGCCCACGGGGCCACCGTCATTGGCATGGATCGCAATGAGCCCAACCTGAGCCTGGACGATTTCATCCAGGCTGATCTCAGCCACCCGGATGCCATTGATGCGGCTGTGCTGCGGTTGCCGCAGGCCCTCGACGGCTTGTGCAACATCGCTGGAGTCCCGGGGACCGCCGATCCGCAAGCGGTTGCCCAGGTCAATTACCTGGGGGTGCGCCATCTCTGTGGGGCGGTGCTGCCGCGCATCATCGCCGGAGGCAGCATCGTCAACGTCGCTTCGATTCTGGGCGCGCAATGGCCGCAGCGCCTGGACCTGCACAAGGCGCTGGCCGCTACGGAAAGCTTCGCCCATGGCCAGGCCTGGCTGGCCGAACATCCGGTGCCCCAGGAGAGCTGCTACCAGTACTTCAAAGAGGCCTTGATCGTCTGGAACTACCAGCAGGCCCAACCCTGGTTCTTGCACACCTCGGTGCGCATGAACTGCGTGGCACCGGGCCCGGTGTTCACGCCCATCCTGGGTGATTTCGTCAGCATGCTCGGTCAAGCGCGCGTCGAGGCTGACGCTCATCGAATGAAGCGACCGGCCTACGCCGATGAAGTGGCGGCTGCCATTGCCTTCCTGTGTGCCGACGAATCGCGCTGGATCAACGGCGTCAATCTGCCGGTCGATGGCGGCCTGGCATCCACCTACATCTGAACGAGGAGCCCTGCGCGAGTTATCGCCGGCCGGCTACGGCGACCGGCCCGTTCACAACACATGCTTCCAACAACAAGAACAATGAGGAACAACATGCACAACTCTCGATGCTATCCAGGCTTCAAGCGTTCCGCCCTGGCACTCTCGGTTTGCCTGGCCGGTTGGGCCTCCCAGCCCCAGGCCGCGCAAATTGACCTGGGCGACAGTGAATGGCGTTTGCGCTGGGACAACACCCTCAAGTACAGCCAGGCCTGGCGCCTGCAGGGGGCCGATGACAACCTGGTCAACGCGCCGACGGCGGGCGGCCTGTACCCCTCGATCCAGAGCCAGGGCGACAAGAACTTCAGCAGCGGCCTGGTCTCCAACCGCCTGGACCTGTTCAGTGAGATGGACCTGAGCCGGGAAAACTACGGCCTGCGCCTCAGCGCTGCGGCCTGGTACGACGATATCTACAACAAGAACACCGACAGCAGCGAGCAACGGCACTTCCTCGACGATACCCGCGAGCTGCACGGGCGTGATGCCGAGTTACTCGATGCCTTCGTATTCGTGCGAGGCGATGTCGGCGAATCGAGCCAGGGCACTTTGCGTCTGGGCCGACATAGCCTGATCTACGGTGAAAGCCTGTTCTACGGGGGCAACGGCATCGCCAATGCTCAGGGGCCGAGCGATATCGTCAAGCTGCTCAGCGTACCCGGCACCCAATTCAAGGAAATCCTGCGGCCGGTCAATCAAGTGTCCGGGCAGTTGCAGATCAACCCGCAGTTGTCTGTGGGTGCCTACTATCAGTTCGAATGGGAGCGTTCCAACCTGCCGGGGGCGGGCAGCTACCTGAGTGACAACGATGGCATCGGCGAAGGTTCCGGCGACTGGACCCAGGTGTTTGGCAACACCACCGTGCATGCCTCCGACATCGAGGCCAGGAACTCCGGCCAGGGCGGCATGCAACTGCGCTACAAGCCCGAAGGCACCGAACTGGAACTGGGCTTCTACGCCGCCAAGTATCACGACAAGGCGCCGAGCGCACTCTATGCCTATCTGGACGGTGCAGCGGCCGCCGCCACCGGGCTGCCAATCCTGGGTTCCTATCGCCAGGTTTACGCCGAAGACATCAAAACCCTGGGCGCCAGCTTCTCCACGGCCTATGGCCCGTTCAATTTCGCCGGCGAGACCTCGGTGCGTTGGGATGCACCGCTGGTGAGCAACCTGCAGGTGGTGACACCGGGAATGGCGGCGGACAACAGCGGCGATGCGCTCTACGCCAAGGGCAAGACCGCCCACGTCAACCTCTCGACCATCTACCTGCTGTCGCCCAACTCGCTTTGGGATGGCGGCTCGGTGCTCGCCGAACTGGCCTGGAACCGTACCCTCAGCGTCACCGACAACCGCGCGGCACTGGATTCCAACACCACCCGTGACGCGACGGCGCTGCGGGTGCTGGCCGAGCCGGCTTATTTCCAGGTCGCCGACGGTCTGGACCTGAGCGTGCCGGTGGGGTTTGGCGTCGTCCTCGATGGACGCTCCTCAGCCGTCAGCAAGGCCGGGTTCGGCAATACCCACGCCGGCGACTGGAGTGTCGGGCTCAAAGCCACTTACCTGCAGCGCTGGGACTTCGGCATCAACTACGTGAATTTCTTCGGCAAGAAGGCGGCGGGGCTGCGCGAGGACGGCAACTTCAGCTACGGCCAATCCCTGGCCGACCGTGACTTCGTCGCCATGTACGTGAAAACCACATTCTAATAAGAGGTTTCATTTTCTATGCAAAGCCTATTTTCCTTGCGTATTTCGGCCCTGGCCATTGCCTTGTTGAGTGCCAGCCTGGCGCAGGCGGCCGTTTCTCCTGAGCAGGCCGCACGGCTTGGCACCGAGCTCACGCCGCTCGGCGCCGAGCGCGCCGGCAACCAGGACGGCAGCATTCCTGAATGGACTGGTGGCTATACCACGGCGCCGGCCGGCTACAAGAACGGCGACAAACGTGCCGATCCGTTCGCCGCCGACAAGCCGCTGTATTCGGTGAGCGCGGCCAACATGGCACAGTACGCCGACCAGTTGGCCGAGGGCACCCAGGCCTTGCTGCAGAAGTATCCGGGTTACCGCCTGGACGTCTATCCGACCCGGCGCAGTGCTGCCGCGCCGCAGTGGGTGTACGACAACACCCTGACAAACGCCACCCGCGCCACCCTCGATGTGCCCACTGAGAAAGTCAGCGGCGCCTACGGCGGGATTCCTTTCCCATTGCCGCAAAACGGTGCCGAGGTGTTGTGGAACCACCGCCTGTCCTGGCAGGGCGCCGACACCTTCTATTCGCCGTTCGACACTTGGCTGATGACGGCTGGCGGCAAGAAGATCCAGGCCACCCGCGCGCGTTTCTGGTACCAGAGCCCTTACTACTTCAAAGAGGGCAGCCTCGACACCTTCGCGGGCAAGTTTCTGATCGGCAAACTGGCTACGGAACTGCCGTCCTCCAAGGCCGGCGAGGGGCTGATGACCCACTGGGACATGGACCCCGGCAAACGCGCCGCCTGGCAGTACCTGGTGGGCCAGCGTCGGGTGCGCCGTGCGCCGAACGTCGCATACGATACGCCGGACTTCGTCACCTCAGGCGTCGGTTTCTTCGACGAGGCCTTCATGATTTTCGGGCCCACCGACCGCCATGACCTCAAGCTGATCGGCAAGAAAGAACTGCTGGTGCCTTACAACAACAACCGCGCGGCGGCGGTGAGCAGCGACGAGTTGGTCAAGCCAGGTTTCCTCAACCCGGATCTGGTGCGCTGGGAGAAGCATCGGGTGTGGGTCGTGAGCGCCACGCTCAAGGACGGCAAGCGTCATGTAGTGCCCAAGCGTACCTATTACGTGGACGAGGACTCCTGGCAAGTGCTGCTGCTCGACGGCTATGACGCCCAAGGCAAGTTGGGACGGCATAACTACACGCTCACCCTGCTGGCACCTGAAATGCCGGCGCTGACCTCTCAAATGATGTGGGGCAGTTACAACCTGGAAACCGGCGCCTACTTCCTGAACTCCTCGGCCAACGATCTGGGTGTGCAGTACCAGAGCTATCCGCGTCCGCCGGCCGCGTTTTTTACCCCTGATGCCATGGCCAGCGACAGCATGCGCTAAGCGATTGCGCAAGGCGCCGGGGCCCAGGCATCGGCGCGTTGTGCGATCAGCGTCTGGATAACTCTTATGCGATGGTCGGAGCGGACATGATCGGTAATTTTTCACTCATGCGGGCGCTGCCGGTGGCTTTGCTGCTGGCTGCGTTATCAGTGCCTGGCTGGGCAACGGCCAGCCCGGGGATTACGCTGCTCAACCAGGCGGCCGTGCACAGTGCCAAGGCATCCCGTGCGGTGCTGTTGGCGATCACCCGGGCCGGCGACCGGCTGGTGGCGGTCGGTGAACGTGGCATCGTCTTGCTCTCTGACGATTCCGGCCAGAGCTGGCGACAGGCCCGTGTGCCGGTCAGCGTCAGCCTGACGGCCGTGCAGTTCGTGGATGCCGAGCAGGGCTGGGCTGTCGGTCATTTGGGCGTGATTCTGCGCAGCATCGACGGTGGCCAAACCTGGGTCAAGCAACTCGATGGTGTCGCAGCGGCGCATCTGGCGCTGGTTTCGGCCCAGCAAGGTAACGACGCCAAGCGGCTCAAGGAGGCCGAGTGGCTGGTCGCCGATGGCCCGGACAAACCCTTTCTCGACCTGTATTTCAGCGACCGCCGTAACGGTTACGTGGTCGGTGCCTATGGCCTGATCCTGCATACCACGGATGGGGGCGATAGCTGGCAGCCGTGGATGCAGCAGGTGGATAACCCCGAGGGCCTCAACCTGTACGGCATTCGCCCTGCGGGCGGCGCGCTGTTCATCGTCGGCGAACGCGGTCTGCTGCTGCGCTCGGTTGACAACGGCGGCAGTTTTCAGGCGCTCGAGTCACCCTACGATGGCAGTTTCTTCGGTGTGCAGGGCAGTCCTGCCGGTGAGTTGGTGGCCTTCGGTTTGCGCGGCAATGCTTATTGGTCGGGCGACCAGGGGCTTACATGGCGGCGCGTTGAGACCGGTCTGGAGGTGGCGCTGTCGACCGGCACCCAACTGCCTGATGGCGCGTTGATCCTGGCCAGCCAGGCCGGTGATTTGTTACTCAGCCCCGACCGGGGACGCAGCTTACGGCATCTGACAGGCCCGGCTGGCGCCTCGATCGCCGGCCTGGTCGCCGCCCCCGATGGCAGTTTGATCAGTGTCGGTCTCAGTGGCGTGGCCCGCCTCACCTACAACCTTTCCTCGGCCCAACGTTGAACAACTTGCCAGAGCCCTACGCGGCCGTATTCGGAGTCCGATGTGAACGACAATAATCCCTCCCTCGAACAGCAAGTGGTGATTGCCCGGCTGGAGGATTTCGATCCGCGCTCCGGCAATCTGGGCGAGCGGGCGATCTTCAATCACCGCCCCTGGGTGGTCCTGTTCTGCCTGCTGGTCACTCTGGTGCTGGGTTACCAGGCCAGCAAGATTGGCCTTAACGCCAGTTTTGAAAAGACCATCCCAACCTCTCACCCCTACGTGGCCAACTTCCTTGAGCGGCGCAGTGAACTGAGCGGTCTGGGCAATTCGATTCGCATCGCCGTACAGAGCAAGGACGGCAGCATTTTCGACAAGGACTACCTCGACGTTCTCGCCCGGCTCAACGACGAGATCTATTTGCTGCCAGGCGTCGACAAGCCCTATATGAAATCGCTATGGACGCCCACCACGCGCTGGACCGCGGTGACAGAGGAGGGGTTGGACGGCGGCACGGTGATCCCGGACACCTATGACGGTTCTGCGGCCAGCCTGGAGCAGGTGCGCACCAACGTGGCCCGCTCCGGCGAGATTGGCCAACTGGTGGCGGGCAACTTCCAGTCCAGTGTGATCTTCGTGCCGCTGCTGGAAATCAACCCGGTGACCGGCAAGGCACTGGACGCAGGCGAGCTGTCCCGGCAGTTGGAAGCGTTGCGCGACAAATACCAGAACGAGCGCATCCAGATTCACATCACCGGCTTCACCAAGATCATCGGCGACCTGATTGCCGGATTGGCGCAGGTCATGCTGTTCTTCGTCATCGCCGTGCTGGTAACGGTGACGGTGCTCTATTGGTACACCCGTTGCGTGCGCAGTACCGCACTGGTGGTGCTTTGCTCCCTGGTGGCGGTGCTCTGGCAGATCGGTCTGCTGGCGACCCTGGGTTATGACCTCGACCCTTACTCGGCGCTGGTGCCGTTCCTGGTGTTCGCCATTGGCATGAGCCACGGCGCGCAGAAGATGAACGGCATCATGCAGGACATCGGCCGGGGCACTCACCGGGTGGTGGCCGCGCGCTACACCTTCCGCCGTCTGTTCGCCGCCGGCATGACCGCGTTGCTCTGTGATGCGGTGGGTTTTGCCGTGCTGATGGTGATCAAGATCCAGGTGATCCAAGACCTGGCGATCACCGCCAGCATCGGGGTGGCGGTGCTGATCTTCACCAACCTGATCCTGCTGCCGATTCTGCTCAGTTACATCGGCGTCGGCGCCAAGGCAGCCGAGCGCAGCTTGCGGGCCGAAACCGCTGAGTTGAAAGCAAACGTGAAGCACCCGCTCTGGAGTTTCCTCGACCTCTTCACGCGGCGCTCCTGGGCTTATGGCGCCTGCCTGGTGGGCCTGGCGCTGGCGATCGGTGGTTTCGCCGTCAGCCTGCACCTGAAAATAGGCGACCTGGACCCCGGTGCCCCGGAGCTGCGTCCCGATTCGCGCTACAACCGCGATGCGGCCTTCATGACGCAGAACTACGCGGCCAGTTCAGACATTTTCGTGGTCATGGTCAAAACCCCGGAAGACCAATGCACCCGCTATCCGACCCTGGCCGCGGTGGACGCCCTGGCCTGGCAACTGGAGCAGTTGCCAGGTGTGGAGTCGACCAACTCCATGGCCGCCCTGAGCAAGATCGCTGCCGCCGGGTATAACGAGGGCAACTTCAAGTGGTACGAATTGATCCCCAACGATGGGGCCCTCGGCGCGGTACAGACCCGTGCGCCGCGTGAGCTGTTCAACCAGGGGTGTTCACTGCTCTCGCTCTACGTCTACCTGGCCGACCACAAGGCCGACACCCTGGAACGGGTGGTGCAAACCAGCGAAGCCTTTATCGCCCAGCAGCGACTGCCGGACGTGAAGTTCATGCTCGCAGCGGGGAGCGCTGGAATCGAGGCGGCCACCAACATTGTGGTGAAGAAGGCCATGCGCGAGATGCTGATCTGGGTCTACGGCGCGGTGATCCTGCTTTGCTGGGTGACCTTCCGTTCCTGGCGTGCGGTACTCGCTGCGGTGCTGCCGCTGATGCTCACCTCGATTCTTTGCGAGGCGCTGATGGTTGGCCTGGGCATGGGCGTCAAGGTGGCCACACTGCCAGTGATCGCCCTCGGGGTAGGCATTGGTGTCGACTACGCCCTGTATGTGCTGAGCGTGATCCTGACCCACATGCGCGCTGGCGCCACGCTGTCCGAGGCCTATTACCGGGCGCTGCTGTTCACCGGCAAGGTGGTTTTGCTGACGGGCATCACCCTGGCAATCGCCGTGGCGACCTGGGCGTTCTCGCCAATCAAGTTCCAGGCCGACATGGGCATCCTGCTGGCCTTCATGTTCTTGGTGAACATGCTCGGCGCGCTGATCCTGTTGCCGGCATTGGCGTACTTCCTGTTGCCGCAACGCTTGTTCGCAAAAAAGCCTGAGGTGGCCGGCGCGTTGCAGCCGGTCGGGGAGGGCTGACGGCGCGAGCAACACCGGTTCTTGCCAGGTAAGCCGGCGCGGCTTGCTTGGCATGAACCCCTCAACAAAGCCGCTGAGTTCGCCAGCGTTACGGCTTGGCTTCAGGCGTAAGGATAAGAAAAATCGGAACTAACGCTTTCGCCTCACGATCCCTTTCCCTGTGCGTAGTCAATACGACCCGGATCGGCGATTCATCCGTCATGAGTGTCCATCCAGGTCGCAGAACGATAAGGAGACATCATGACCGTTACCGCTCACCCCCTCTACGGAAGCACGCCCGGCCCGCTTCACGCGATCTTGCTGGCCGGCACCGTTCCCCTGTTT
Source organism: Pseudomonas halotolerans (assembly GCF_039581215.1). Lineage (NCBI taxonomy): Bacteria > Pseudomonadati > Pseudomonadota > Gammaproteobacteria > Pseudomonadales > Pseudomonadaceae > Pseudomonas > Pseudomonas halotolerans. The sequence goes on along the minus strand of NZ_JBCNTJ010000019.1, from coordinate 117,147 downwards.
CTAGGGGCATTACTGAGTGACATTGCCTACTACAAGACCTATCAGATCCAGTGGAGCAACTTTGCCTCCTGGCTGATTGCCGGCGGGCTGGTTTTGGCTGGGTTGGCGCTGTTGTTCGCCCTCGTCAATCTGCTCCGGGCGGACCGCAAGGCGGGGCGCGCCGTGATGTACCCGGTGCTACTGCTGGTCACTTGGGTGTTGGGGCTGGTCAACGCCTTCGAGCATGCAAAGGACGCCTGGGCCGTCATGCCCATGGGCCTGGTGCTGTCTGTCATCGTGACTCTGCTGGCCTGTGTGACGGCGTGGACAGGACTCACCCACTCGCGCTCGGGAGGTGTGCAATGAGGCATTCGATTGCACTGACAGCCTTGAGCATGGCGTTGTTACTCAGCGGATGTGGTGGTGAAGGGGACGCCGTTCAGGCGCGCGGCCCGGACCCCAAACTGCCAGAACCCCAACGCGGGCTGTTGCCCAGCATGAAAATTGCCGAGCCGGCCCCGTGGGGCGAGCAGAAACCGACAGTACCCCAGGGGTACAGCGTCACGGCCATCGCGACCGATCTGAAGATTCCGCGCCAGACCCTCGTGCTGCCCAATGGCGACATTCTTGTGGCCGAAGGCCGTGGCGGCAATGCGGCAAAGCTCAAGCCCAAAGACGTGATCGCCAGTGTCATCAAGGCGCAGGGCAACACCCAGGTCAAAGGCGGCAATCGCCTGACGTTGCTGCGTGATGCCGATGGCGACGGGACCTACGAACTGAAGACGGTATTTGCCGAAAATCTCAACGCGCCGTATGGCCTGGCTTTTGCCGACGGCAAGTTGTACGTGGCCAATCAGGATGCGTTGGTCCGCTTCGATTATCAGGAAGGCCAGACCAAGGCCGACGGCCCGCCCACCAAGGTCACCGACTTACCGTCCGAGATCAACCACCACTGGACCAAGGCCCTGACCGTCAGTCCCGATGGTCGCTTCCTGTACGTCGGCATCGGCTCCAACAGCAACGTCACTGAACGTGGCATGGAGGTCGAAACCGACCGCGCCATGGTGTGGCAGATCGACGCCGCGACGGGGGCTCACAAGCCTTATGCAACCGGCCTGCGTAACCCGACGGCGTTGACGATCCAACCCGAGTCCGGCCAGTTGTGGGCGGTGGTGAACGAGCGTGATGAGCTGGGTCCCGATCTGGTTCCCGATTACCTCACCTCGGTGCGCGAGGGGGCATTTTACGGCTGGCCTTACAGCTATTGGGGCCAGAACGTTGATTCGCGCGCCCAGCCGCAGAATCCGGACAAAGTGGCTGCCGCGGTCAAACCCGATTACAGCCTGGGGGCGCACGTGGCCGCGCTGGGTGTCGATTTCTCCCTGCCTGCGATGGGTGAGCAGTACGCCGAGGGCGTATTTGTCGGTGAGCATGGCAGTTGGAACCGCGACAATCCGGTGGGCTACAAAGTCATCTTCGTCCCGTTCAGCCAGGGTCGCCCTGCGGGTGAGCCGGTTGACTTCGCCACCGGCTTTCGGGGTTCCGATGGCAAAACACGGGGGCGGCCTGTCGGGGTCACTGTCGACCCGCGCGGCGCCCTGATCATTGCCGACGACCTGGCAAACACGGTGTGGAGGGTGACGCGTAATCAATGAGTCCTGCGCTTCGGGGCGCACGCTCGCCCCGAAGCCGCGCGGCATGGCCCTTGCTGCCTTCGTTCACGAAAAACCGCTTTTGTGCTGTTTACTTGGCGTCAAAACATAATTTTTTTTGCCGCATTTAGCCTTCACCCTATTAGCCGATAGCCTCAGTAAGGTCCGATTGATTTCCGCGGTCTGCGAGGGTACGTCATGTTTAATTCAACGCTGAAAAGTGAGCTCACGGCCAGGACTGCCGAGCTGGCAACGTACAAAGGATTGATTGGCGCTCTGGAGCGGTCGATGGCCGTTGTCGAGTTCAGCCCCGATGGCAAGGTTCTGCGCGCCAACGAGAACTTCCTGGTCACGATGGGGTACCGGGCGGATCAGTTGGCAAGCCTGTCTCATCGGGATTTTTGCGCGCCGCAACTGGTCAGCAGCGCCGAGTATCGTCAATTCTGGGAGCGGCTGCGGGCCGGTCAATTCGTGTCCGGCACGTTTCAGCGACTCAATGGCCGGGGCGGGAACGTCTGGCTGGAGGCCAGCTACAACCCTGTCACCGATGAGCAGGGGCGCGTGGTAAAAGTGGTCAAGTATGCACTCGACGTCACCGCGCGGGTGTCAAATGAGGCGCAAATCCAAGGCAAGCTGGCAGCCCTTGATCGCGCTATGGCCGTGATCGAATTTGACCTGAGCGGCAACATTCTGACCGCTAACGACAACTTCCTCGGCGTCATGAATTACTCACTGGCAGAGCTCAAAGGCAAGCACCACCGACTGTTCTGCGAGCCGGACCTGGTGAGCAGCTCCGAATACAGCGATTTCTGGCGTCGCCTCAATAGCGGCGAATTTTTCAGTGGTCAGTTCAAGCGTCTGGGCAAACACGGCAAGGTCGTTTGGTTGGAGGCTAGCTACAACCCGGTCTACGATGCCGAAGGCAAGCTGAGCAAGATCGTCAAGTTCGCCAGTGACATCAGCGAAAGGGTCGAGAAATTCGAAGAGGACTCGCGCGGCGCCTCCCGTGCCTACCACATCTCTGCCGAGACCGAAAAAGTCGCGGAGCAGGGGTCGCAAGTGATCCAGCAAACGGCCAAGGAAATGCGCCAGATCGCTGACAACATCGGGGCCTCGGCACGCTTGGTCGGGCAGTTGGGCGCTCGATCAGAAGAGATCACGGCAATCGTCAATACCATTCGCGGCATCGCCGACCAGACCAATCTGCTGGCCCTTAACGCTGCAATCGAGGCTGCGCGGGCCGGCGATCAGGGACGAGGATTTGCGGTTGTCGCCGACGAAGTACGGCAACTGGCCGGGCGTACCAGCCGTTCGACGGCCGAGATTGCCGAGATGATTGGCTTGATTCTTTCTGAAACCCGCGACGCCGTCGCCAGCATGACGGTGACCCAGGAGGGCGCCCTGCGTGGCGTAACCCTGGCGGACCAGGCGGGATCGGTTATCTTGCAGATCAGAACCGGGACCAGTGACGCACTCGAAGCGGTGAGCATGTTTGCCTCCAAGCTCGATGAGTCCGAGGTCATCCCCAAAACGGCGGTCGGCTGGGTCGGTTGAGGCGCACGAGCGCCCTCGGCTAACGGGGCGTTTGTGACATGGCCAGGTCCTTCAGAAAGCTTGGCTTGTGCCGATTCAGGCGGTGTCGACTACAGTTCTTTGCAAATGCAGGGGACGCCCCGTTAAGCAACGGAATACTGATCATGAGCAAAGACTTCTCCGATCCAGCCTTCAAATCCCTCGGTTGCGCCGAATGCCGCAACCACGAGGCACTGGGGTTCGACTTCACAATGGCCTTCCAACCCATCTTCAACGTTCGAACGCGCACCGCGTTCGCTTATGAGGCGCTGGTGCGGGGTGTCAATGGCGAATCGGCAGGCTACATTCTTGGGCTGGTCAATGACGGTAACCGCTACCGATTCGACCAGGCCTGTCGTGTGAAGGCGATTGAGGAAGCCGCCAGGCTGGGCATTCTGGAGATTGCTGATTGCTTGCTCAGCATCAATTTCCTGCCCAATGCCGTGTACCGGCCCGAGACCTGTATCCGGGCAACGCTGGAAGCGGCGCGTCATACCAACTTCCCGCCAAACCGACTCATGTTTGAAGTGACGGAAGGCGAGAAGGTGGTAGATCCTGACCACCTCAAATCGATTTTCGTGGAGTACGAGCGCCAGGGTTTCACCACCGCCATCGACGATTTCGGCTCCGGTTACTCAGGGCTCAATCTGCTGGCCATGTTCCAGCCGCACGTGCTGAAGATTGATATGGCGTTGACCCGCACGATTGATCAAGACCCGGTCAAACAAGCGATTGTCGAGGGCATCGTCCTGGTCGCCAGGCGCTTGGGCATTACCGTCATAGCCGAGGGTATTGAGACGCGGGGGGAAAGCGCCGCGCTGCTGGGCCTGGGGATCGACCTGATGCAGGGCTATCTGTTTGCCAGGCCTGAGGTCGGTCGCCTGCCGCCCGGCAATTTTGACTAAAGCGCTCGGGCGTCCACGGGCTGTTCCGAAAAGCGCTTTCTGTTCGCTGGGTGGCGGATGGCGGACACCTTTCACGCGTCTCGTCGCGCCTGGTTGAGCAGCCGGGAAGCCCCTACTATATAAAACGCCCCACCCGCGATAATAAAGAGCCCGAGCATATAGAAAATGTCGTGGGGCGGTTGCGTGGCCAATACCACACCGCAAAGCAGCGGCCCGGCTGCGGCTCCCAGGTTGCTGAGGTTCTGCGCCGCGTAGTACATGCCGCGCAGAGGGGCGGGTGCGATGTTGTCGATGAACATGTATTCCGCCGGGAAGACGATAATCTCCCCAACAGTGAACACAGCCATGGACATCACCCAGAACAGCACCGAGTTGGACAGGGCGAAACCGGCCAGGCCCATGAGGAACATTCCCAGTCCGGCCACCAGCCAAAGATTCAGATGTCGATGGGATATTTTCTTGCCGATGGAATATTGCAAGCTGATCACCATCAGCGCATTTGTCGTGACAATGGCGCTGATGATTCGGTAGGTGTTCTCAGGCGTGGTTGTCACCACCAGATACTGCGACAGATAGGCGGTGAACTGGCCGAAGACCACGGCGCTGAGCAGGCCGCCAAGAGTGAAACACACCAGCCGGTAGTCGTGGAGCAGAACCTTGCCCACCGCCAGAAAAGGCACAGGCGTCTGGCCTGCGTCGACGGGGGCGGAATGTCTGTCGCCCCAGACGAAGTAAATGAGAAAGAAGCCAGCACCGAGCCCGGCAGACAACACAAAGGGCAAGCTGATCCCTAGCTTGGCCATCCCCGCCCCGAGAAACGGTCCGACGGCATAGCCGATGTTGGTCAATGTGTATTTGATCGAGAACACCTCGCTGCGTTCGGCGGCGGGGAGCAAGCTGCCGAATCCGGCCTTGACCGCTATATCGATGACGGCATAGGCCAGATTGATCAGCACCAGGCAGATGAAAAAAAGCCAGAGTTCGCGCGTCACGACTGCCCCGAGGAACCCCAGGCTGAACAAGCCAGTGAACCCCAGAATGAGTCGGTAGCTGGAGAGCCTGTCCACCAGGAAACCGCCATAGAGGCTCAATAGCGATCCAATGATCAGTGTGCTGCCGATGACCACTCCGATATCTGCCACGCCCATGGCGAAGTTTTCGGACAGATAGATGACCAGATAGGGCAGCGTGATCGCTCGGGCCAGCGTCAGGATTGAAGACGCGCAAAGCAGCAGGTTGACGGTGGTGGGGTAGTTTCTAAGGGTGGCGAGCATCCGTGCCTCATCATTCAATCGATCATTGCCAGGGGCGCAGCGTGGCGCAATACGCTCGCGACAAGTTTACTGAGGAATCCAGTTCTGATTTATGATGGTTTTTCCATTGTCAGTTGAATTCAGTTCATCAATATAAGGCGCCTATGTTTTCCTCCGAGCGATTGAAGGGGATCGATGTATTTGTCTGCGTCGCCGAATCCGGCAGCTTCAAGGCTGCCGCAGAGCGGATGAGCCTCACGGGCTCGGCCATCAGCAAAAGCGTCGCCCGTCTGGAGAACCGTCTTGGGGCTCGATTGTTTGATCGAACCACCCGGCGGGTATCGCTGACGGACGCCGGGACTGCGTTTTATCGCACCTGCACGGGGGTGCTTGCAGACCTTGAAGAGGCCGAGCTGTCGCTGCGTGCTGAAGACGCCGAGCCACAGGGCAGGGTTCGACTTGACCTTCCAGCCGCCTTTGGTCGCTCGCAAGTGCTGCCCCTCATCTTGCGGTGTATCCAGGACTATCCGCGGTTGGTGCCGCACATCTCGTTCACGGATCGTTTCATCGACCCCCTCCAGGAAGGCGTGGATATCGTCGTCACTATTGGTGGTTCACAGGTTTGGCCTGACACGCTGGGCCATCGCTACCTGGGCCGTGAATGGCATGTCTTCTGTGCCTCACCCGTGTACCTGGCCAGGCACGGCGTCCCCCTGACTGATCGCGATCTGGAACATCACCAGTGCATCGCTTATGGCTGGCCGGACGGCAAGCTCAGTCCGTGGAATTTTGCCGGTGAGCGTCCCGGCGAGACGCTAAGAAAACAGGTGTCGCCCGCGCTGGTCGTGGGGGACGGCGAAGGGCTGGTTGCTGCGGTATCGGCCGGATGCGGGATTGCACAGTTACCTTCATGGTTGATCCAGCGCCAGCTTGAGGAGGGCACGTTGATTGAGGTGCTTGCCCATCTGGCAACCGACGGGATGGTGATCAACCTGTTCTGGCAGAAAAGCCGGGAGCAGCTTCCCAAGGTCAGGGCCTTGCTGGAAGCACTTGCGGCCAATTTGTGTCAGCCGATAGACGGCAAACCCCGCAAAGCCGTGGACGTCTAACCCAGCGGATCATGGCAGCAGACACACAGCTTGTTGCCATCGAGGTCGCGAAAATAGGCGCCGTAGTAGTCGGGATGGTAATGGGGCCTCAAGCCAGGCGCACCCTCACATGTTCCACCCAGGGCCAGTGCGGTTGCGTGGCTGCGTGCGACAACCTCCCGGCTGGGTGCCAGCAGCGCCACCATCTGACCGTTGCCGGGCGCGCTCGGGTTGCCGTCAAAGGGTTTTCCAATCACGAAGATGGGGCGAGGTGAGCCTTCAGAAATCCAGCCGGCCCAGCCCTTGCTGGCGTCGCTGAATTTCAGCGTCAGGCCAAGCCCGGCCATTATCTTTGAGTAGAAAACGAACGCACGGTCATAATCGGCTATGCCTAAAAAAACGTGAGAGATCATGCTGGCTATCCTTGCGGCTAGGAAAGCGAATGAGTCTGGCGCGAAACGCTGATCAGTGAAAGATGCATCAACGGGTACGCCTGCCGATGTTCTCCTCGTGTCGGACGCGGTCGGTCGATTCGCTTGATGTCAGGATGATACGAACGGCTACAACCACGCCGACAAGAACACCGGCAAGCCCCGAGGTTTCCCAAAGTGTCGGCAGCCGCTGATGAAACACCAGGCCCAGTACCGTCGCGAAGAGTGATTCCAGGGATATCAGTTGCCCGCTAAGCACCATGGGCAGATGACGGGACGCGGCGTTCCACGCCCAGGCGCCAACGACAGAGGACATCAGCGCGATAAAGAACCCCCAGGCATACACATGCCCAGCCAGGGAAAGGTTGAAGCCCAGACTTGGCAGTTTCAGTAGATCAAGCGCCAGTATGGCGGGTAAGGCGATCAAGGTGCCCAGCCCGGCGCCTGCCATCATCAGGCCGGTCCATGCCCCGGATGCGTTGACCGCTAGTTTTTCCAGGCCCCTTTGATTCAACGCGGCGAATACGAGCCACAGGACAACAGCGCTGATTGAAAAGAACAGCCCCTTCAGCCAGGCGCCGTCGCCGGTCGGGGGGTGATTGAAACTGCCGACGTTCAACAGCAACAGCCCGCCTGTCATCAACGCCAGGGGTATCGCGAGCTTGCGCCATTCGATGGTTCTGCTCGTGGCGTTGCCCAGTACGGCCTGTAGAAGCGGCACCATGCCAATAAGCGCCGGGGTCAGTACTGGCCCTGCATAAATCACCCCGGCGGCAATGCAGGTGCTGTACCCGAGGTATCCGATAACGCCCAGGCTTGCGCCGAGAAGCTGCTGTTCGCGGCTCAGGCGTCGGAGCCGGGCGCGATAGAACATCATGACCCCTGCACCCAGCGTCCCGGCGATCAGAAACCGAACGATCATCAAGTCGTAGATCGAATAGGCCCCGGTGACGTAGGGCGCAATGAAATTCAAGGCCCAACTCAGCGTGGCGACGACCGCGAGGGCCACGCCTGCGATGGTGTTTGAATCACTCCTGGGCATCAGGCCTCTCCGCGGGACATTCAGCTCATGTTGCACAGCGTCAGCGCTATGCTACAAACGAGTTCTCGGCCACGGATGCATTACCGGTGATTATGAATACGCTTGGAAAGTCTTTACCGCCGCTTGCCAGTTTGTTGCCCTTTGAAGCGGCGGCCCGGCTGGAGAGTTTTTCCAAGGCGGCCGAGGAGCTGCACATTACCCAGGCGGCGGTCAGTCGGCAGATACGGGGGCTTGAAGAAAATCTGGGGCTCAAGCTCTTCAGCCGGCGCAACCGCGCCGTGTTTCTCACCCAGGAAGGGCGTGAGCTAGGACATGTGGTGAGCAGCGCCTTGCGCAGTATCAGCGATGTCGCCGAGACCCTTCGCCAGGCGCCCGGCAAGCACCGTGTCGTTCTGCTGTGCCAATTGTGCGAAGCGTTCTACTGGCTGATGCCGCGTCTTTCATCATTCCACCAGCAATACCCTGAGATCGAAATCCAGGTGGCCACGTCTACCCGGCCGCTGACTGAATTCAATGAGCATTTTGACGTGGCCTTGCAAAGCACGGGGCGCCCCAGTGGTGCGCATGTTCTGGCGTTTACCGCGACCGATGAAGTGTTTCCGGTGTGCAGTCCTCGTTACCTCAATGTCCAAGAGCCCATGCATGTCAGTGAGCTGGCCCGCCACACGCTTTTGCACCATCGCACCACGCCGCCTCACTGGATGCAGTGGGAGAGTTGGTTAAAGGCGTTTGGACAAACGCCGGATGGTGAGCTTCAAGGCACCGTATTTGACAGCTATCCCTTGATGCTTCAGGCAGCCGTCGAGGGGCACGGAATTGCGCTGGGATGGCGCCGCACCGCCGCAAGGTTGATTGAACGTGGGGCTTTGGTGAGGCCGTGCGCGCAAAGTGTTCCCTTGCCTGAGGCGATCTCCGTTTTCAGAAATTCGCAGGGTGGCGATCGCGGCGAGGTCAGAGCACTGATCGAGTGGCTTGAGGGGGAGTTGGAAAGTGAAGGCTGACAGCAATAAAACGCTATTGAGTCCCGCGGCAATGGCGTGACTATGGCTGCGGGGCCTTGCCGGCCGCTGGCCGCCGAGCCTGCCGGGCTTCGGTGCGCACCACCATCCAGATACCGATTCCGGACACCGCCATCCCCGCCACTATTTGCCAGGAAAGGGGTTCGTTGAACATGGCCCAGGCCCATAGCATCGTCACGGGCGGGCTGAGGTACAGGACGCTGGCGACCCGGGTGGCTGTCGCCCGGCGCAGGCACAGCCAGTAGAGCCCATATCCGCCGATCGTCGACAAGCCTGCCGTCCACAGCACGCTCAAGGCGAAACCTGCACTGGGTATCGGCGCGAGGCTGCCTTGTACACCTTCGAGCAAGGCGAAGGCGAACCCTGAAACGCAGCATTGCAGCCACAGGTTGGGTAGCAGGCCCAGTGACTGCGACGCCGGGAGATGCTTTTGCCACAATGTCGCGACGGCCAGCGAGAGCATGCCGAGCAGCGGCAGGGCATAAGCCCACAAGGGCGCATCGCCCCAGGCCAGCGCGCCGTGGGTCACCAGCGCGGCACCGGCCAGGCCGATGAGCAGGCCTGCCCAGACTCGCCAGGCCAGTCGCTGTCCCAGTACGCCAGCGGCCAACAGTGCCATCCCCATGGGCAGTAAATCAGCGAATAGCGCGGCAAGCCCCGTCGGTACGCCCAGGGCAATACCTTGGGTAATGCCCGCCAGATAACCCGCCATGGCCAGCAGACCAATGCCGGCATTTTTCAGCAGCACCGCAGGCGAGGTTTGTGCCAACGCCCTGGCGACGAAGGGCAACAGAATGAGCGTGACCACGACGCAGCGCCAGAACACCACCAGCATGGCGGGCGCGTAGTCAATCGAGAATCGCGCACCAACGAACCCGGAACTCCAGGTCAGCAGCAGTGCCCCTTCAAGCAGGACCAGGGGGACCGCCCGGTGCCAGGCCGGTTTGGATAGGGAAGGGCATGAGATCGATCGGTATGGGTTCATGCCCACAGGCTACGAAAGCAGGCTAATCTAATAAATCAAAATATAGTGCAGCAGTTGTTCATAAAGGTTGAATCATGCCGGCCATACTCGATATTGAACTGATACGGACCTTTCATGCCGTAGCGCGCATAGGGAAATTCAGCGCGGCGGCGCAGCAGTTGCACAAAAGCCCGGCGGCGGTGAGTGTGCATATACAGCGGCTGGAGGCGGTGGCCGGCGGACGCTTGCTCAACCGTGACAATCAGGCGGTGTCCCTGACCGCCCTGGGCAAACGCTTGTTATCGTCTACCACGGAGTTGCTGAGCACTCATGACCGGGTGTTGGCCGACTTGCAGGGGACCCGCCTGGCGGGGCGCATCACCTTGGGTGTGCCGGATGAATACGCTGACCATGTCATCCGCGACATTCTCCCGACCTTCGCGGCCGCCTGGCCGAACGTGGTACTGGAGCTAAGAACGGCGCCAAGCTACGCACTGCGTGACCAGGTGCAGCGGGGAAAACTTCAGGCTGCGGTGATGGCCCGGCCCAGAGCACAGCCGGGCGCAGACGCGTTGGTCTTGGTTCCCACCACGGCGGTGTGGGTTGGCCCGGTCAACATCACGCTCGACCCGACGCAGCCGCTGCCACTGGCCGTGCATGCAGCGCAGTGTCCCTATCGACAAGCCATGATCGAAGCGCTCAGGCAATGCGCACGCAAGTCGCGCATCGTCCTGGAAAGCCCCTCCACTCAAGCCGTCAAAGCGTGTGTGGAGGCCGGTTTGGCGATCAGTCTGATAGACCGCGCCCGGGTGACGGACAAGATGCAGATACTCGACAGCTTGCCGGTGGTTCCAGAGCATGAGGTGGTCTTCATGCGATCGCAGGCATCACACGCCGATGAAGCGGTGAACCTGCTCTCCCGTGCCATGCAGCAGCACTTCCGGCTTTAGGGGCGGCCTGCGCCACGCTTACCTGTCGCTGTCGCCCACCGACAACGGCGGCGTCCGGGGCGGGATCACCCGTTTCGACCCTGTCGACTCAAACGCCGAGGCCAGGCGCAACAGGGTCGAATCGTCATAGGCACGTCCGGCAAACGTCAGCCCCACGGGCATGCCGATATCGGCCATGACACCCATCGGCACGGTGACCGTGGGCACACCCAGGTGCCGGATGGCGAGGTTGCCATTGGCGACCCAGACCCCGTTGCTCCAGGCGATATCGGCGGAGGCCGGATTGACATCGGCGTCTGCAGGGCCGACGTCAGCGACTGTCGGGAATATCACCGCATCGAGCCCAAGCCGGTCCATCCAGTCTTCAAGATCGATGCGGCGGGTCTGTTCAAGCCCACGCAGTCCATCCGCCAGGGTGGGAATCTGGTCCCACGGTGTGATCCCGCGCTCGGCCATCCGCACATATTCGTCCATGCCGGCGGCAAGATCGTCCTCACGGTTGGGCAGGGTGCCCGGGTCGTGGGGGAATATCAGCGCGCCGTCCACATCGGCCAGGCGATTGAGTTTTGGATCACCGTTGGCCCGCAGAAAATCATCGAACGCCCAGGCCGACAGGTCCCACAACTCATGGTGCAGGAACTCCTTGGATACCAGACCTCGGGTGAAAACCGTCGGCGCGCCCGGACGATCTCCCTCGCAATTGGAGACCAGCGGGAAATCGACCTCGACCACCTGCGCACCACAGGCCAGGAGCGCCTTGCGAGCTTCTTCCCACAGGGCGATCACCGAGGCGCGGGTGTTGATTCGCTGCCCCGTCGGCCCGCCAATGCCGGGTGCTTGCGCCGTGCCCGCATCGGGGTCGGCGTTGATGTACATACGCGGAACGCCGAAACGGATACCCGCGAGTGCACCTGCGTCGGCGGCAAGGCCGGAATACGAGGCGGGGCGCACCGAGTCGACACTCGGGAGGGGCACCCAGGGTTGCATGCGCCACAGATCACCGCGAGTGTCAGGGTCATGCGCCACCACGACGTCCAGCACTTCCAGCAGGTCCGCCATCGTCCTGGCATAGGGCACGACAACGTCCATTGTCGGGGTCAACGGCCAGTTGCCGCGCACCGAGATCACCCCGCGCGAAGGCGTATAGGCGCACAGGCCATTGTTCGATGCCGGGCCTCGGCCGCTCGACCAGGTTTCTTCGGCAAGGCCGAATGCGGCGAAACTGGCCGCCGTCGCAGTACCCGCACCGTTTGAAGAGCCGGAGGCGAAAGGCGCGGTGAGGTATTCGCCGTTGTAGGGGCTTTCCGCACGGCCATACACGCCGCGTTGCATGCCGCCGTTGGCCATGGGCGGCATATTGGTCTTGCCCAGGCAGATCGCCCCGGCGGCGCGAAGCCGTTCGATGGTGAACGCATCGCGATAGGCGACCAGGCTCGCGAACGCCGGACTGCCAGAAGCGGCCGTGAGCCCCTTCACCAGATAACTGTCCTTGGCGGTATAGGGAATGCCATCAAGCGGACCCAGGAGCTGACCCTTGGCCCGCCGTTCATCGGACGCCTGTGCTTCCTTCAGGGCATCGGGATTGCGAACGACAACGGCGTTCAGGGCGGTGGACGTGTCGGCGCCGTCGTAGGCATCGATCCTGGCAAGATAGGCCTGGACCAGCTCGACGGCTGTCGTCTGGCCGGATTCGAGTGCTGCGCGTAATTGGGCGATGGAGACTTCAGTGATTTCGATCATGTTGTTACCGTTGCTGCTGACGGGGACGTGGTGCGCGGAGCCTTTCAAACCGGACCTTGGGCACTTCAGGTGTCTCAAAGTGGGTTCTCATATCAGTGGCATGCACTTTACTACGGGATAAGCGCTAAAGGGCTTAATTGGAAAACCGCCTCCCATCGAGCAGTACCTTTTGTATAGAATGCCGTGCAAGGGTGTCACCGCAAACGCGGCAGGGCAGGTTTAATCAAGCGCAGGTCGGGCCGCCAGCGCGGAGTCGCTGTGCCTATGAGCCCGGAACCGTTGCGCCTGAATAATAAAAGTGAGTCACCTTCCGCCATGGCTTTCCTCTCCCGTTTTTTCGCCGCTGAATCAGCTGGCGGTCTGGCCCTGATGGCCTCCGCCCTGGCCGCGCTCATCGTAGCCAATTCGCCCTGGTCAGAGGTGTACTTCTCCGCACTGCACGTCAAAGCCCTCGGGCTTTCGGTCGGGCACTGGATCAATGATGGCCTGATGGCTCTGTTCTTTTTATTGGTCGGCCTTGAGATCAAGCGCGAAATGCTTGAAGGCCAGTTGTCGCGCTGGAGTCAACGCGCGCTTCCAGGTTTTGCCGCGCTGGGCGGCATGCTGGTCCCCGGCCTGATTTACGTCGCGATCAACTGGGGCAATGCGCAAACCCTGGGCGGCTGGGCGATTCCCACGGCAACGGATATCGCATTTGCCTTGGGCGTGCTGTCGCTGCTCGGCAAGCGTGTGCCGATTTCCCTGAAGATCTTTTTGTCGGCGCTGGCGATTCTGGATGACCTCGGGGCGGTCCTTATCATCGCGCTGTTCTACACCAGCGATTTGTCCGTCAACATGTTGCTGGCTTCGCTGGGCGTGACTGCTCTTTTGGTGGTACTCAACCGCTGCGGGGTGAAGAGGCTATTCCCCTACCTGATAGCAGGCGCGCTGCTCTGGTACTTCATGCTTCAATCCGGCATCCATGCGACCTTGGCCGGTGTCATCCTTGCCCTGTGTATTCCGCTCGGTGATTCCAACGAAGGAGGGTGGTCGCCGCTTCTCTACCTCGAAGAAAAGATGCATCCGTGGGTGGCTTTCGCGGTGGTGCCCATCTTTGGTTTCGCCAATGCCGGCGTGTCCCTTGCCGGTATTTCCCCGAATAATCTGATCGATCCCGTACCGATGGGGGTGGCGATGGGGCTGTTGGTGGGCAAACAGATCGGGGTGTTCGGTCTGGCGGCGCTGGCCATCCGTTTCGGTCTGGCCAAGATGCCTCACGGGGCGAAGTGGTCTCAGATGTATGGTGTGGCGCTTTTGTGCGGAATCGGCTTCACCATGAGCCTGTTCATCGGTGCGCTGGCGTTCCCCACTGCGCCCCATCTGGTCGATGAAGTCAAAGTCGGCGTGCTGCTGGGCTCCACACTGTCTGCCATTATCGGAGTCCTGGTGCTGATGAAGGCGGGTTCGAAAAAGAGTTGAGGTGATGGGCGGCGATGCCCTTGCCGGTGTCGCCTTGAAAGCCTGGTTTCATGCCTGCACAAGGGCAGTACAGAGCGTTTCATTTGGCAGGCAGCGCAAGGCTTGTGATGAAACTGCCTGCCACTAGAACGCACATCACAGCCAACAAGGGCGTTGAACCAAATTTCTCCAGGATAAGAGCCGCGGCTACCGGGCCACTGGCTTGGGCGATCAGCATGGGCCGAGCCAGCAGCCCCATCGACACCATCATCGGATAGACCATCAGCCAGATCAGCCCCGCGACAATGAAATTGACCGAGCCGTATTCATAACCGGCCAGGGTCTGGAACAGCTGTGGGAACAGACTGCCCAACCCGATGCCCGCCGCGATACACAGTGCCACCCAAACCGACAGGTAACGCTCGAAAAAGCCGATGGGCTGGGTGGTGCCCATGCTCAAACCGCTTCTCTGTGGGTCAGTGCGCAGGTTGTGGATGCAGAACCCTATATGTAAAAAATCATATATTCATGAGCTGGGTGCGATCCTGTTCAGCAAATTCCCTTAAGAAGTCTCCATCTTTGTCTCGCTGTAAAGGTCGCTTGTCATGGAAAAATAATCAGTGGAAGCTTTACCTTACATTCGGATAATCATATATTCGGCTTTCCATATATTTGGTGAGGCTTCATCATGATTGGCAAAGCCAGCGTACTCTTCGTCTGCACCGCCAACGCTGCTCGTTCCCAGTTAGCTCAAGCGCTGCTCAGGCACACGGATTCGGAGCATTTCGAGGCATTCAGCGCCGGTACTGCACCCACTGAGGTCGACCCTCGCACCTTCGAAGCCCTGGCGCATCTGGGGGTCAGTACGGAAGGGTTACGGAGCAAATCGATTGATGAGTTCCGGGGGGAGCGTTTCGATTACGTCATCACCTTGTGTGATAAAGCCGCTTCGGAATGCCAGTCACTCCCCGGCGCAGGCGAGACCATGGCCTGGAGCTTCGAGGATCCGGTCACCAGTACTAAGCCCGATGCGTTCCGTCACACGCTTCACGAGATTCATGATCGCATCAAGATGTTTGTCTTGGTGAAAACCAAACACTGAGAACTGAAATGGCTGACCACCTGACCCCGACCACTGTCTTCAAATGCCTGGCCGACGACAATCGTGTGCGCATGATGCTGCTGATCACCCGAGAGGGGGAACTGTGCGTCTGCGAGCTGACGTGCGCGTTGAACGAGAGTCAGCCGAAAGTCTCCAGGCACTTGGCGCAGTTACGCACGTGCGGGTTGCTGTCGGACCGTCGGCAAGGTCAATGGGTTTACTACCGACTGCACCCCAATCTTCCTGACTGGGTGTTGCAGGTACTGACCGTGGTACTCGAAACCAACCAGCACTGGTTAAGTCCTGATGCCAGGCGACTGGATGAAATGGGTGACCGTCCTGAGCGGCTAGCCGTTTGTTGTGAGAGCAAAATTGCCTGACGAACCCCGGTATGTGATGCCGTCGGTTCGATGATTCCCGAAGCACCGTCTCGCAGGAAAAGACTATGTTTGATGACGCTATTCCCCAACTCGAAACCGAGCTGGCTGATATCCCATCGGCCGACAAGCTGGGTGTTGAGAAAACCTCCCTGCACAAACCGCGCATTCTGCTGTTGTACGGATCCACCCGTGAACGCTCCTTCAGTCGCCTGATGGTGGAGGAGGCCGCTCGGTTGCTGGAGCACTTCGGCGCCGAAGCGCGGATTTTCAATCCGTCGGGCTTGCCGCTACCCGATGACGCGCCGGTCGATCATCCTCGGGTCCAGGAACTGCGCGAGCTGATGCAGTGGTCTGAAGGCCAGGTCTGGTGCTCGCCGGAGCGTCACGGTTCAATGAGCGCGGTGTTCAAGGCGCAGATTGATTGGGTGCCGCTGGCCATGGGCGCGGTCCGTCCGACCCAGGGCAAAACCCTCGCCGTCATGCAGGTGTGCGGTGGCTCGCAGTCGTTCAACGTAGTCAATCAACTGCGCGTGCTGGGACGCTGGATGCGCATGTTCACCATCCCCAACCAATCCTCCGTGCCGAAGGCCTACATGGAATTCGATGACAACGGCCGGATGAAGCCTTCACCGTTCTACGACCGCGTCGTGGATGTGATGGAGGAGTTGGTGAAGTTCACGCTGCTGCTTCGCGACCGCCAGGATTACCTGGTCGACCGCTATTCCGAACGCAAGGAGTCGGCGCAAGAACTGATGCAACGGGTCAATCAGCGCTCCATCTGAGTCAAACCATCGCCTGGTTCGACCTGATGTCGAACTCCCCAGACACCCGATACAGAGCACAACTACATGACTATCAAAGTGGGCATCAACGGTTTTGGACGCATCGGTCGCCTGGCACTGCGGGCCGCCTGGCATTGGCCAGAGTTCGAGTTCGTGCAGATCAACGACCCGGCAGGTGATGCGGCGACCCACGCGCACCTGCTGAACTTCGACTCGGTACATGGCCGCTGGAATTACCAGGCCGACGCCGAGGGCGACAGCATCGTCATCGGCAGCAATCGCATCAAGGTAACCGCCAACAAAGCGATTGCCGACACGGACTGGTCGGGTTGCGATCTGGTGATCGAAGCCAGTGGCAAGATGAAAACGGTCGCGGTACTTCAGGGCTATCTCGACCAAGGCGTTAAACGTGTGGTGGTCAGCGCTCCCGTGAAGGAAAAGGGCGCATTGAATATCGTCATGGGCGTCAATCATCAGCTGTTCAAACCCGATGTTCATTCGATCGTCACCGCCGCTTCCTGCACCACCAACTGCCTGGCGCCGGTGGTGAAAGTCATCCACGAGAAGCTGGGTATTCGTCACGGTTCGATTACCACGATTCATGACCTGACCAACACCCAGAGCATCCTCGATCAGCCCCACAAGGATCTGCGTCGAGCGCGCGCTTCGGGCATGAGCCTGATTCCAACCAGTACCGGTTCAGCCACCGCTATCGCGGAAATCTTCCCGGAACTGCGCGGGCGCCTGAATGGCCATGCCGTGCGTGTACCGCTGGCCAACGCTTCGTTGACTGACTGTGTCTTTGAAGTCGAGCGGGCCACCACTGTCGAGGAGGTCAATCAGCTCCTCAAGGACGCTTCCGAGAATGAGCTCAAAGACATCCTCGGTTTTGAAGAGCGTCCGCTGGTGTCCATCGACTACCGCACCGACCCGCGCTCATCGATCATTGATGCGCTATCGACCATGGTCATCAACGGCACCCAGGTCAAACTCTATGCCTGGTACGACAACGAGTGGGGCTATGCCAACCGCACCGTGGAGCTGGCCCGGATGGTCGGTCGGGCAGTCTGAGGGGCGATCATGAAAGCGTTGTCAGCCCTCGCTCCGCCAGTGCGGCAGTACCTGCTGGTCACCGGCAATTACTGGGCCTTCACCCTCACCGATGGCGCCTTGCGCATGTTGGTGGTGCTGCACTTCCATGCGTTGGGCTACAGCCCGTTGCAAATCGCCGCGCTGTTTTTGTTTTATGAGATTTTTGGCGTAATCACCAATCTGGTGGGCGGTTACCTCGGTGCCCGGCTAGGTTTGAACCGAACCATGAACATCGGCTTGGGCATGCAAGTCGTGGCGCTGTTGATGCTGACGGTTCCGCCAGCCTGGCTGAGCATTCCCTGGGTGATGGGCGCTCAAGCGCTGTCCGGGATCGCCAAAGACCTGAACAAGATGAGCGCGAAAAGCTCGATCAAGCTGCTGGTGCCCGATGGGCAGCAGGGCAAGTTGTACAAGTGGGTGGCGATCCTCACCGGCTCCAAGAATGCCCTCAAGGGCGTTGGCTTTTTCCTCGGTGGAGCGTTGTTGGCGCTGATCGGTTTCAAAGGTTCGCTGCTGGCGATGGCCGGCGTGCTCGCGCTGATCTGGATCGGTAGCCTGATGCTGTTGAAAAAGGACCTGGGCAAAGCGAAAGCCAAGCCCAGGTTTCGCGACATCCTGTCCAAGAGCAGGGCGATCAACATCCTGTCAGCGGCGCGGATGTTCCTGTTCGGTGCCCGCGATGTCTGGTTCGTGGTGGCCTTGCCGGTGTACCTGAGCAGTGGTTTTGGTTGGGACTTCTGGAAGGTCGGCGGCTTCCTGGCAGCCTGGGTGATCGGCTATGGCATCGTGCAGTCCTTTGCGCCCAGCATCACCGGCAAGAAACGTGGGCACGTACCGGATGGTCGCGCGGCGTTTGTGTGGGCACTGGCCCTGGCGGGCCTGCCGGCGGCCATCGCACTTGGGCTCGATAGCGGGTTGTCACCCCAGGCGGTGCTGCTGGGTGGGCTCATGGTTTTTGGTGCGCTGTTCGCGGTGAATTCCTCGCTGCACAGCTACTTGATTGTGTCCTACGCCAAGGAAGACGGCGTGTCGCTGGACGTGGGTTTCTACTACATGTCCAACGCCATGGGGCGGCTGCTCGGAACGGTGCTCTCCGGCTGGGTCTATCAAACGTATGGACTGGGGGCGTGCTTATGGATATCCAGCGCATTCGTGCTGCTCGCCGCTTTGATTTCCATTGGGTTGCCTCGCCACGCTAGTCCGGCGGTCGATCTTTAGCTACCTTCAGACTTCATCCATACGAGATTCTTGCTGTCATTGGCATTGATGCTATAGGATCTGGAAAGGAGATGGCATTCCTCCTCAAACCGCCTTGTGCTGATGATGCCTACGTGAACCCTGGACAGGGTACGTAGGCTCGTCTGTACCCTGTCCCCACTCTAGGACAGGTTATGATCTTACTCCCCGAATCTTCCCCGTTCAGTTGCGCTTGCCGACTGGCTGTCTGGCCACTCAGACGCTTTGAGGTGGGCGCGCCATGCTGAAATCGTTCATCGTTATTGCCATTGGCGCCTCACTGGGTGCCTGGTTGCGCTGGCTCTTGGGTGTCAACCTCAATGCGCTATTTCCTACGCTGCCTCCAGGTACCGTAGCTGCGAATATGGTTGGCGGATACATCATTGGCCTGGCCATCGCCTTCCTGGCTGCATCGCCCACACTAAGTCCTGAGTGGCGTCTCCTGATCATCACGGGTTTCTGTGGCGGTCTGACCACGTTTTCTACATTTTCTGCCGAAACGGTTGCCCTGATTCAGGAAGGCAGATTGTTGTGGGCGCTCGGCTCGATTTCGTTGCATGTCTTGGGTTCGTTGGCGATGACCGCTGCCGGGCTTCTGTCCTACCAAATGATGGGTACTCGCTGAGGTGATAAAAAATGAAAGGTTTCATGGTCGTTTTCTTTACTCAACAAAACCGTCGCTATCAGGGAAAGATGCTAGGCGAATGGATCGTCGACGTGGCTAAAGAAATGGGGTTGCGCGGCGCCACGCTCTGCACTGGCATCGAAGGATTTGGGCATACCGTCCAGCTGCACTCATCGCACTTTTTTGAGTTGGCGGATCAGCCTACGGAGATTCGCCTGGCGATCACAGAGGATGAGGCAGAGCGATTGTTCAAACGGCTGGACTGCGAGGAGATATCAGTATTCTTCACCAAGACGCCGATCGAAATGGGCACCCTTGGGAAAAATCCCTCCCGTGCAACCACTTCCACACCTTCGGAGCTATGAACATGAGTGACGCGGTATCCCGATCCCTGATGACTTTTTACAGTCGTCGAAATTCCCGTGAACCATTTTCCGTTCAAATACGAGGTGGACGAGCCGAGTGAACAATTATGTGCCGTGAGGCGTGTTCTCAGAAAGGCTGAGGATGGTGTCCACCCAGTGGACACCATCGCCCCGAACGACAGTGTCAGGAAAGGTGTGTTCCGTGGACGGATAGCGCGCCAGCTTCCGCCTCAGCAGCGTTTGCAGGTCTTGATGCCCAATAGCGTATAGACCGGGCAGAAACGGAAAATCCCCGTGGCCAGCGGCACCAGGCCGATCCAGCCCCACAAGCCGATCACACCGCTCAGGCTCAGAGCAATGAGGATAAGTCCTGCGGCAATACGCAAGCTGCGGTCGATGGTTCCGATGTTGGCTTTCATGACGATCTCCCGATCAGTGAGTGCGCCGGTTCTCCAGCGCCGTGAACAACAACATGCCAGCCAGCATGGCCAACACGAATACGATGACTTGCCAGTGCCCGGTGAGCAGGATCGCCACGGCGGGCCCGGGACAGATACCGGCTATTCCCCAACCGATGCCAAACAGCAGGCTGCCGCCGATCAGGCGTGGGTCCAGCTCACGCTTGAGCGGTAATTGCATCGGGTTTCCCAGCATCGAACGGGCCTGGCGACGGGCCCAGGTCAGCGGGCCGATCGCAACAGCAATCGCGCCGAGCATCACCAACGCCAGGGAGGGGTCCCAGGCGCCGCTCACATCCAGGAACGCCAGGACTTTGCTGGGGTTGGCCATGCCCGTCAGGAGCAGCCCGAGGCCGAACACCAGACCGGCCATGAATGCAGTCAGTTTGAGCATGTTCAGATCCCCAGCACATGACGCAGGACAAAGACCGTGGCGAAACCGCTGAACATGAAGCACGCCGTGGCGACGATCGAGCGCGGAGAAAGGCGCGATATACCGCACACGCCGTGGCCGCTGGTACAGCCCGACCCGTAACGGGTGCCGATGCCCACCAACAGACCGGCGATGGTGAGGACGCTCCAGCCGCTCTGAAACTCAATCTGCGGCAACGCCGTGAACAGGCCCCATACCAGCGGCGCGACGAGCAGCCCCAGCAGAAACAGGGCCTTCTCGCTGACCCCCTCGCTACCACGCTGCAGCAGGCTGCCGAGCAACCCGCTGATGCCGGCGATACGGCCATTGGCGACCACAAAAAGGCTGGCAGCCACACCAATCAATGCACCGCCGGCCAGGGATGACCAGGGCGTGAAGTTGAGCCAGTCGATGTTCATGCGATTGCTCCGATACCCTGCACGTTGATACTCCACCAGGCGCTTAAACCAAGGCCTTTACCACCAATGCCACGGCCACCAGCGCAGCCAGAATGGCAAAACCTTTTTGCAGACTGGGCTCCGGCAGCCTGGCGGCGAGCAAGCGCCCGCCGGTCATTCCCAACAATGCGCCGAGGGTGAAAGGCACGGCAATCGCCCATTGCAAATGTCCCGCCGCCGAACTTGCCACCACGCCGGAAATTGAAACCAGGGCAATGACCGTCAGTGACGTGGCGAGCACCGACTGGGTGCTCAGGTTGGTGTAGCGCCGCAGCGCCGGGACCATGACAAAACCGCCGCCCACACCCAGCAAGCCGGACAGCGCGCCGGCGAGCATGCCGGAGAGCGCCAGCGCCCATGCACAAGGTGCGGTCCAATGGAGCTTGCCGCGGTTTTCGTCCAGTACGCAGGGCGGGGGTTTGCGCGTCGACGTCGCGTTGGCATCGACGCGCGAGGGTAATGACTTTTGAAAGGCGCGGAAGGCCACGTACAGCAATAGCAGGGCAAACAGGATCGTCAAGGGCCGGTTGGGCGTGCGCTGGGCCAGCCAGATTCCCAGTGGAGAGCAGATGATGCCCGCGCCTGCGGTCAGCAGTGCAGCCTTATAGCGTACGGTGCCGTTTCTAAGGCCCATTACCGCGCCCAGGGACGCGGCCAAACCCACCGCCAGCAAGCCGATGGGCCCGGCTTCGGCCATGCCCAGGCCCGCGCCGAAGACCAGCAGGGGAACCGCCAGTATGCCCCCGCCAGCGCCGGTCAGCGCCAGAATCACACCCACGGTGAGGCCGAGCAGCAAGATGATGATCATCCCTCTCTCCTTGCCTTAAGGCCCGGTTTCATTGATCTGCCAACTCCGGTTTTGCCAGCCACTCACGCCCGCGGAGCATGCCCTTCCAATACAACGGAGGGAGAATCCGTTCCTTGAGCAGCCACGCCAGTCTCGACGGCCGGGGCCCGTCAATCAGCCAGGATGGGAAGCTGGGGGCGACGGTGCCGCCATAGGTGAACTCCGCCAGGACGATCTTGCCCCGCTCGACTGTCAGCGGGCAGGAGCCGTAACCGTCGTAATGGGCGTTGCCCTTGGCTTTGCCCATGGCTGCCAGCACGTTATGGGCGACCACCGGCGCCTGCTTGCGAGCGGCCGCGGCGGTCTTGGCGTTGCTGGAGTTGGTGGCGTCGCCCAGTGCATGAATATTCGCCCAGGTTTTATGGCGCAGCGTGCTGGGGTCGACATCAATCCAGCCAGCCGCATCGGCGAGGGGGCTGACGCGGATAAAGTCCGGCGCAATCTGTGGGGGCACCACATGCAGCAGGTCGAAGTCACGGGTGACAAGCTGGTGCGTGCCATCGGGCTTGACGCTACTGAAGGTGGCGGTTTGCGCGGCCCCGTCAACGCTGATCAGCGTGCTGCCGAAGTTCAGGTCGATGCCATAGGCGCGGACGTACTCCATCAGGGCCGGCACGTAGTCGGGCACCCCGAACAGCACGGCACCGGCACTGCAGAAATCGATCTTGATGTTGCCCAGTACCCCTTCACGCCGCCAGTGGTCGGCCGAGAGATACATGGCTTTTTGCGGTGCGCCGGCACATTTGATCGGCATGGGCGGTTGCGTGAAGATCGCCCGGCCACCGCGCAGTTGCTGCACGCACGCCCAGGTATAGGGGGCCAGGTGATACAGGTAGTTTGATGTGACGCCGTTGCGACCCAATGTCTGCGGCAGGCCTTCAATGGCATTCCAGTTGAGTTTGAGGCCGGGGCACACGATCAACTGTGCGTACCTGACGACCCTGCAGCCATCGAGAATGACCGCGTTTCTCTCGGGTTCAAAGGCGGCCACGGCGGCTTTGATCCAGTGCACGCCGCGCGGAATGGTCGAGCCCATCGTGTGGGCGGTCCGGGGGGCATCGAAGACACCGCAACCGACCAATGTCCAGCCTGGCTGGTAATAATGCACATCTGCCGGGTCAATGATGGCGATGTCGAGCCCCGGTTCCCTGGCCAACAAACTCGATGCCGCCGCAATGCCCGCTGCGCCGGCGCCGATAATGACCACCGCATGCTCGGCCTCGGCCACTTCGACCGGGGTCAGCCCTTTGTTCGCAATCCGGCGGATAACGCCTTTCATGTCAAACCCGGCATCCTTGGCCGCTTCGACGATCTGCGGCAGCGGCAGCAGGCTCGCTTGTGACAGCGCCCACAGAGTGGTCGAGCGCATGCCGGAGCGGCAATACGCCAACACTGGTTTTGGCAGTGTTTCAAATAGCTGGCCGAAGGCAACGCCTTGTTCGTCGGTGACCTTGCCCGATTCCGCGGGAAGGTAGTGAGCCTCAATGCCCAGCGCTTCAGCCGCGCGCTTGATTTCGGCAAACAAGGGTTGATCACTGCCTTCACCGTCCGGACGATTACACACGATGGCGCGAAAGCCGGTGTTTTTCAGTTCCGTCAACTGGTGAGGGTAAATCTGCGCTGATACCGCTAAGCCTGACGCAAGGTGGCGGATGTCCATGGTGGTCTCCGTGAGGGGATGTTCTTATAGGGGAGGGGACGTCAGAGCACGTTGAGCGGGATCTTCAAATAGCGTGTGCCATTCGCTTCAGGCTCAGGCAAGTGTCCGGCTCGCATGTTGACCTGAACCGAGGGCAGGATCAGCGTGGGCATTTCCAACGTGCTGTCACGCTGGGTGCGCATGGCCACGAACGCTTCTTCACTGATGCCATTACGCACATGGATGTTGTCGGCGCGCTGCTCGGCCACGGTACTGGCGAACAGAACCTCGCGGCCGTCGGGCTGGTAGTCGTGGCACATGTACAGCACCGTATCGGCCGGCAGGCTCAGCACCTTGTTGATGGAGCGGAACAAGGTACGGGCATCGCCGCCTGGAAAATCACAGCGCGCAGTACCGTAGTCGGGCATGAACAGGGTGTCGCCGACGAATGCCACCGTTTGCCGGGTGTCGCTGACGACATACGTCATGCACGCGGGTGTATGGCCGGGCGTATGCAGCGCGCGGCACTCCAGCGAGCCGATGGAGAACGTGTAGTCATTGACGAACAGATGATCGAACTGACTGCCATCCTGGGCCATCTCGTCACCGGTATTGAACAACGTGCCAAAGGTTTGCTGCACGGTGGTGATCCGACTGCCGATGCCGATCTTGCCTCCCAGCTGTTCCTTCAGGTACGGCGCTGCCGTGAGGTGGTCGGCGTGGACATGGGTTTCAAGAATCCATTGAACCTTGGCGTCCAGCTCGGCCACCCGGGCGATCAACGTGTCGGCAGACCGCGTCGTGGTATGGCCGGATTTGTGATCGTAATCCAGTACGCTGTCCACGAGTGCGCAGTGGCGGGTCGCCTGATCGAGCACGATATAACTGACAGTATGGGTATCGGGATCGAAAAATCCTTCGACGTGCAATGTAGCGGACATGATCGGTCTCCTTGGTCTTGTTGCCGACAGGTTTAACCTGAAGTTGCAATAAGTCTGCCATGGGCCGATTGAGACAGGATTTTCAGCTATCTAATTGAATTTGCTATGTTTATTTTTGTAGGTTGGATGCGGTATTTTCACGCAGATGAATAAACAACTGCCATTGGCAGTGTTTGTTGGCATAGTGGCAGTGTCACTCGCATGCGGATGAACCTACAGGAACCCCAATGAGCACTCTCCTGCCGACCCCGAACAATTTGGTCCCGCCATCGGATCAGGTGCAGTCACTGGTTTCGTTTCTCGAGCACGAGCCGCATCCGATGATCGTGCTGGACCCGGACTACAACATCCTGGCGGCGAACACCGCTTATCGGCGCCAGTTCGGCAGTGCCGATAAGCCTTTTATCGGTCATAAGTGCTATCGGGTTTCCCATCATTACGATGTGCCTTGCGATCAGGCAGGGGAGCACTGCCCGATGAAGAAGGCCAGGGAAATGCGCGGCCCGGATCGGGTCCTGCACATTCACCACACCCCCCGCGGGCCTGAGCATGTCGACGTGGAACTGCGCCCGATCCTGAATGACCATGGCGACATTACCGCTTATGTGGAGCGCCTGACCCTGGTACGCAGCGCCTCGGCGCGGCCCAGCAATGAGGGCCTGGTGGGCAGCTCTCCTGCATTCAATCGCGCGCTGTCGGAGCTGCAACGGGTTGCGCCGTCCATGTTGCCTGTGCTGCTGTTGGGCGAGTCCGGCACGGGTAAGGAACTGTTTGCGCGCGCGGTCCATGAGACCAGTGAACGGGCCCACGGCCCCTTTGTGGTGGTGGACTGTTCCGGGTTGACTGAAACGCTGTTTGAGAGCGAACTGTTCGGCCATGAGAAAGGCGCGTTCACCGGCGCCACCATGCGCAAGCAGGGCCTGGTGGAGACGGCTCAGGGCGGTACGCTGTTTCTCGATGAAATTGGCGATGTCCCTTTGCCCATGCAGGTAAAACTGCTGCGCTTGATTGAGTCCGGCACTTATCGCCGTGTCGGCAGTGTAGAGACCCAGCACGCGAATTTCAGGTTGGTGGCGGCGACCCACAAACCTTTGGAACAAATGGTGGAGAACGGCGAGTTCCGGCAAGACCTGTATTACCGCATCAGCGTGTTTCCCATCCACTTACCCCCTTTGCGTGATCGGGTGCAAGACATCGGCTTGCTGGTCAATTCGTTTCTGCAACGTTCCGGTACAGGCAAGCGCCGGCTGACCATCGACCCTGACGCCCTGATGCAACTGCAGCGGTATTTCTGGCCGGGCAATATCCGCGAGCTTCGCAATGTTCTGGAAAGAGCCAGCCTGTTCGCCGATGACGGGGTCATTCATAACGTACATTTACCCCAGAGCCGCGCGGTAAGTGCGCCCCAGATGTCTGCTCCCGCCCCTTTGGACAGCAACGCGCTGGCCCAGGTGCTGGCTACTTTTCAAGGTACCCGCAGCGAACTGGCCACGCACCTGGGCATAAGCGAGCGCACGTTATACAGACGGCTCAAAGAACAGGGTCTGGCCTGATCGCCAGTGGGTCCGACGCACGACTGCCAATGACTGCCGCGCTGGCAGTCTGGCAGTGTATTTGCCTGCCAAGGCTGCGTGCGTGTATCTGAAGTTATGACTAACTGTTTGTTTTAAAAGAATAAAAAAATAACGTGGCCCCTTGGCATGACGTGTGCAAATCACATCGTCATGACTATTTCCGATAAACGACTGCGTCGCCATCTGCTCACAGCAGTACTGATCAAACTGGTCGTACTGACACTACTGTGGTGGCTGTTCATCCGCGATTCACGCGTCAGCGTGGACTCGAACACCATCGGTGAAAGGTTCGGCGTACCCACTTCGGCTCAAGGGGCAAGTAAGTGATCTCAGAACAACTGGTGGATTTGTCACGGCTGCAATTTGCAGCCACTGCGCTTTACCACTTTCTTTTTGTACCGCTCACCGTCGGCATGGTTTGGCTACTGGTCATCATGGAAAGCGTCTACGTGATGACCGGCAATGTCATCTGGAAAGACATGACGCGCTTCTGGGGCAAGTTGTTCGGCATTAACTTCGCCTTGGGCGTGACCACGGGTATCACTCTGGAGTTTCAGTTTGGTACCAACTGGGCTTACTACTCACATTACGTCGGTGACATCTTCGGTGCACCGCTGGCCATCGAGGGACTGATGGCGTTCTTCCTTGAATCCACCATGATCGGGTTGTTCTTTTTTGGCTGGGACCGCCTGAAGAAACAGCATCACTTGCTGGTCACGCTGCTGATGGCGATTGGCACGAACCTGTCGGCGCTGTGGATCCTGATCGCCAATGGGTGGATGCAGAACCCGGTAGGTTCGGAGTTCAGTTACATCACCATGCGCATGGAAATGGTCGATTTCTGGGCGGTGGTTTTCAATCCCGTCGCGCAAGCCAAGTTCGTGCACACCGTGTCGGCGGGTTACGTCACCGGTTCGATGTTCGTGCTCTCGATTTCAAGTTGGTATTTGCTGAAAAATCGTGATGTCGAGTTTGCCAGACGTAGCTTTCGGGTCGCGGCGGCTTTCGGTCTGGCGTCAGTGCTGAGTGTGATCGTGCTGGGGGATGAGTCCGGCTACACGGTGGGCGAAGCACAGCAAACCAAGCTGGCCGCGATGGAGGCGATGTGGGAAACCAAACCGGCGCCCGCAGGCCTGACGCTGGTGGCCAGCATCAACGAAGCCGAGTCCAGGAATAACTGGGAGGTTGACGTTCCATGGCTGATGGGCCTGATTGGAACGCGCTCGGTGAGCAAGCAGATTCCAGGGATCAATGAGATCAAGGAAAAGAACCGGGCTCGAATCCTGCGGGGTATTCCCGCCGTCAACGCGCTTGAAGCACTCAGAGCCAATCGCGGCGACATGGCGGCACTCCAGGCGTTTGAAGAATACAAAGCTGATCTGGGTTTCGGCCTGTTGCTTAAAAAGTATGTCGAGGACGTCAATCAGGCCACCCCGGCCATTATCGAAAAGGCCGTAAACGATACTGTGCCGCGTGTGACACCCATGTTTTGGGCATTCCGGATCATGGTAGGCCTTGGTTTCGCCATGCTGATGCTCTTCGCACTTGCATTCTGGAGCACCTTGAAATCGACCTGTACGCGCAGCCCCTGGCTGCTCCGTTGGGCGCTGTTCATGCTGCCTGCTCCGTGGATCGCCTGTGAACTGGGCTGGTTCGTTGCCGAATATGGCCGCCAGCCCTGGACCATCTACGGCGTACTGCCGACCCACATGAGCGTATCGACCCTCAGCGTCAACAACCTGTATGGCTCGCTGGCGGGGTTCGTCATTTTTTATACCGTGCTGCTGGTGGTGGAAATGTTCCTGATGATCAAGTTCGCCCGCCAGGGGCCTGGCAGCCTCGGTACAGGCCGTTATGTTCACGACGCCCACCTGAAGGAGCTTCAACATGCTTGATTACTTCACCTTGAAAATCATCTGGTGGGCGTTGGTCGGCGTGCTGCTGATCGGCTTCGCCATTATGGATGGTCATGACATGGGCGTGGGCACGCTGCTGCCCTTTGTTGGCCGCAACGACATGGAACGGCGGGTTGTTATAAACACGGTCG
This sequence comes from Pseudomonas halotolerans, assembly GCF_039581215.1. Taxonomy (NCBI): domain Bacteria; kingdom Pseudomonadati; phylum Pseudomonadota; class Gammaproteobacteria; order Pseudomonadales; family Pseudomonadaceae; genus Pseudomonas; species Pseudomonas halotolerans. The sequence goes on along the minus strand of NZ_JBCNTJ010000019.1, from coordinate 89,157 downwards.
GGCCGCATTGGGACGGCAATCAGGTGTGGTTCATCACCGCCGGTGGCGCACTGTTCGCGGCGTGGCCTGTGGTCTACGCCACGGCCTTCAGTGGTTTCTATTGGGCGATGATCCTGGTGCTCTGGGCGTTGTTCTTCCGCCCGGTGGGGTTTGACTACCGTAGCAAGATCCACAACGCCACCTGGCGCAGCACCTGGGATTGGGGGCTTTTTGTCGGCGGGGCAGTGCCTCCGCTGGTATTCGGGATTGCGTTTGGCAACTTGCTGCTGGGCGTGCCGTTTCACTTCAATGACTATCTGGTGTCCACCTACACCGGCAGCTTCTGGCAACTGCTCAATCCTTTCGCGCTGCTGTCCGGCATTGTGAGCAGTGCAATGATCACCTTGCAGGGCGGCACTTATCTGGCCCATCGCACGGAGGGGGCTATCCAGTCCCGGGCGGTAAAAGGTGCAGTGGCGGCGGCAATCGTGCTGGTGTGCTCATTCATCGTCGCCGGCATCTGGCTGCAATGGATTGACGGTTATCGCATTACCTCGCTCGTTGATACCGCGGCGCTGCCGGACATTCTCAGCAAGACCGTGGTGCGTGAGCCTGGCGCCTGGATGACCAACTACGAACGCTATCCATTGCTGTGGCTGCTGCCCGCCCTTGGATTGGGCGGGGCCGCAGGTGCCGCCCTGTTGTTGATGGTGCGCCGCACACTGTCAGCGTTTGTCGCCTCATCGCTGGCGGTGATTGGCGTGATCAGCACGGCGGGCGTCTCAATGTTCCCCTTCATCATGCCGTCATCAACGATGCCTGCGGCAAGCCTGACCGTGTGGGACAGCGTCTCCAGCCACCTGAGCCTGGCCATCATGTTCTGGGCCACGCTGATCTTCATGCCCCTGATCGTGATGTATACCTCCTGGGCGTATCGCGTCATGAGCGGCAAAGTCACCGTCGCCCAGATCAAAGCCAACGAACATTCAGCCTACTAGTGCTGGCAAAGGAGTGAACGATATGTGGTATTTCGCCTGGATGTTGGGCGTCGGCTTTGCGCTGTTGCTGGCGATATTGAATGCAATGTGGGGTGAGAACGAAGCAGGCCGAGCCTTGAGTGACCGTGACGAGGCCCAGCCATGACGCCGAATGTCGCGCACGCCCAGCCATCCTCACAGCTCCATGTGCTGAGCCTGACCATTGCGGTGGCGATCATGCTCGCCTGTACGCTCTATCCCCCTTTGATGGAGGCCCCCGATGGGAAAGCTGACCATGCCCTGGCAACGGCCTTGTTCGCGGCCATGAGCGTGGCTTTTGTGAGGGGCGTGGGTTTTATCCCGCGCAGGCTCATCTGGCGATGGCTGTTCTCAGGCTGGACCTGCTTCGCGGTGCTGGTGCTCGCCGGCTGGTTAAAGTGGCTGCATTGAGGCTGACAACATGACTGAACATTTGAATAACCCGACCACGAACCCCGCGAGCACCTACCTCCAGTTAGGCGGTGAGGCAGGGGTCTATCAACTGGTTGAGCGCTTTTACGAGTTGATGGAGACGCTATCTGAGGCGCAAGTGGTGCGTCGCATGCATCCACCGAGCCTCGCTGGCAGTGCCGACAGTCTGTTTAAGTTTCTCAGTGGCTGGTTTGGCGGTCCGCCGCTGTTCCAGCAGGAGCGCGGACACCCGCGTTTGCGCATGCGACACGCTCCTTTTGCTGTCAGTGTCGTCGAGCGTGATGAATGGATGCTGTGCATGCGCCGGGCAATTAACGAGCAGGTGAGTGACCCGACGCTAAACAGCAAGTTGCAACGCATGTTTTCGGAAATGGCTGATCACATGATCAATACCGACGGGCGCAGTGTGGATATGGGCTCACCCGCGTAGTGCTTGCCAGCGCCGCCTGATGTCTCAATGCGCTTTTACCCGTGGAAATTTTCACGTCCTTCAACAGGGGTTCTGAAAATATCATGATGAAAACGGCACATGATCTAGTCACTGACGCTAAAGCACTGATAGAGGAAATCACCCTCGATCAGGCCGATCAGGCTATCCGGGAGGCGGATGTATTGATCGATGTGCGTGAGGCGGATGAGTATGCCGCCGGTCACCTCATCGGTGCGATACATGTATCGCGCGGCATGTTGGAATTCAAGTTGACTGCCGACACCGCGCTTGATTCGCGGGATCTTCACATTGTTCTGTATTGCAAAACCAGTGGTCGTGCAGCGCTGGCGGCGGCATCAATGAAGGGGATGGGCTACCTGCATGTAAAATCGATCCTCGGTGGGTTTGATGCCTGGGTCAGCGCCGGAAAACCGATAGCAGGTCCGCATCTACCGACGTTCGATTGATGCAGGTATCCCTGTAGCGTCCGCACTATGACAGGTTGAACAAGCGTTCTGCCTCGCAGACGTTATGGGGGGCAGGCTCCCTGGTGCGCCATCAACTGCAACTCACCCTCGGTTATTTGACCAGGGTAATCGGGATACTGGACAGCTGGATGACTTTGGCCGCGACAGAACCCAGGAAGATGCCTTCGAGAAAACCACTGCCGTGCGAACCCAGGATGATGCTGTCGCACCCCAGGGATTTGGAGCACGCCACGATTCTGGTGGCCGCGTCGCCGTGCAACGTATGGAAGGTGAAGGCGATGCCTTGCTGCTTCAGAAGCGTGATTGCCTTTTGCGCATCTTCGGCACTCTTGCCGTCGTAGTAATCGTCAAGTTCATCCTTGCTCATGGTTTGCGCGATACGAGTGGGTAAAAATGACTGAACGTTCACCAGATGTACCTCCACGCTGCCTCCCAATAGTCCGCCGTTCTGGATCAGCCCGATGAGGTAATGCACGACACGTTCGGAGTGCTCTGAACCATCGACTGCGACCAATACTTTATGCATTTTGCGTATCCTCTTTCAGTGTCATGACTTCGGGCGCTGTCCCACTAGGAGCGTAGCGCTCCTGGGGTCGGTCAACCGTAGCCGAATCTGTTTTTCCGTTTCGATGATTGCAAAGAGCGCGACGCCCACGGCGATAATCAATAGCCCATCCATAAAGGGAATCGCTTGCGTGGCAAACACCCTTTGCAGGGGAGGCGCGTAGGTGATGGCGAACTGGGCGAAGGTTACCACTGCAACGGTCAGCCACACGACTTTTGTACCTCTGACGGCCTTCCAGGTGAGTGACGTGCCGTAAAGATTGCGTATGAAGAACAGGTGGAATATTTCCATCACCACCAGCGTGTTGACGGCGATCGTGCGGGCCAACTCCACCGGGTAACCCCGATCCAGTGCGTAGGTAAAAATGCCGTAGACGCCGCAAAGAAACAGGATCGAAACCAGCACCATGTGCCAGATCAAGGCGCCGCTTATCAAAGGCTCATGCCTTGAGCGCGGCGGCCTGCGCATGGTGTTTTCTTCGGTCGGTTCGAACGCCAGGGCGATTCCCAACGTGATTGCGGTAATCAGGTTGATCCACAAAATCTGGATCGGTGTCACCGGCAGGGTGAAGCCAAACAGCAGCGCGACAATAATGGTCATGGTTTCGCCCGCGTTGGTGGGCAACGTCCAGCTCAACACCTTCTTGATGTTGTCGTAGACCGTCCGGCCTTCACGCACCGCGGCCACGATAGAGGCAAAGTTATCATCGGCCAGCACCAGGTCTGCCGCCTCTTTTGCCGCTTCACTGCCTTTGTCACCCATGGCGATGCCGGCGTCGGCGCGTTTGAGCGCGGGCGCATCGTTGACACCATCGCCGGTCATGGCCACGGTCATGCCATTGGATTGCAGCAACATCACCAGCCGCAGCTTATGTTCGGGGCTGGTGCGGGCGAAGATGTTCACGTCCTTGAGCGCTTCTTTGAGCGTGGCGTCGTTCATCGCGTCCAGCTCGACGCCGGTCAGCACCTTGTCGGGATTTTGCAGACCGATTTGCGCGCCGATGGCGGCGGCGGTGCCGAAGTGATCGCCGGTGATCATCTTGACTGCGATACCGGCCGCCTGGCATTGCTGGACCGCCTGGATCGTTTCAGGGCGAGGCGGGTCAATCATGCCCGTCATGCCAAGCAGGGTCAGCGAACCCTGCACGTCGCCAAACTCCAGCACGGTGTGCTCGGACGGCACCGGCCGGCTGGCAAACGCCAGCACGCGCTGACCTTTGCTGGCAATGGCGTTTGCCTGTTGGTGCCAGTAGTCAGCATTGAGCGGCTCTGTGGCGCCGCTGCTGCCACGCTGTTGCGCGCACATGGCCAGGATCTGTTCCGGCGCGCCTTTTACATAGATGGACGCCTGTCGCTCATGGTTGTGGTGCAACGTCGCCATGAAGCGGTGTTTGGCGTCAAACGGAATCGCATCGGTGCGGGGCCAGGTGTGTCGCTCTTCTTCACCATCGATCCCGGCTTTCACGGAAAACGCCAGCAGTGCGCCCTCCATGGGATCGCCCTCGACCTTCCAGGCGGCTTCGTGCTGTCTCAACACCGCGTCATTGCAGAGTGAGGCGGCGCGTCCCAGTTCGGCTAACGTGGGGTGGTTGGAGGTGTCAATCAACTGGTCGGCCAGGTTCATGTTGCCCGACGGTTGATAACCGGCACCGTCGACGGTGAAGGTGAGATCACTGGTGACGACCGAGGCGACCATCATTTCGTTGCGGGTGAGGGTGCCGGTCTTGTCCGTGCAGATGACCGAAACCGAGCCCAGCGTTTCAATGGCGGGCAGGCGACGCACGATAGCGTTGCGCCGGGCCATCGCGCGAACGCCAACCGCCAGGGTAATGGTGAGTACGGCGGGCAGTCCTTCGGGGATGGCGGCGACCGACATGCCCACCACCACCATGAAGATCTCGTTGAATGCGTAATGGCCGACAAAATGACCGTAAACCAGTAACAGCCCCGCAACGAGCAAAATCAGAATCGTCAGCCAGCGCGCGAAGACGTTCATTTGCTGGACCAACGGAGTGGTCAGTGTCTCGACGTCTGACAGCAGGTTGCTGATGCGCCCGATCTCGGCTGCGGTTGCAGTCGCCACGACCACTCCGGTGGCCTGTCCGCAGGTCACCAGGGTGCCACTGAAGGCCATGCAGGCGCGATCACCCAGGGCGGCCCCCATGCGCACAGGTTCAATGTGTTTTTCGACGGGGGCGGATTCACCGGTGAGGATGGCTTCCTGGATCTGCAGCCTGTTGGCGTGCAGCAGACGCAGGTCCGCGGGGACTTTGTCACCGGCCTCCAGTAACACAATATCGCCCGGAACCAACTCCTCACCTGCAACACTTAAACGTTGGCCGGCACGCATCACGGCTGCATGCGGTGCCAGCATCTGCCGGATCGCGTCCATGGCTTTTTCCGCTTTGCCTTCCTGGACATAACCAATCACGGCGTTGGCCACCACCACCGCCAGAATGACCAGCGTATCCCAGAGGTGTTGCAGCAGCGCGGTGATCACCGCAGAGCCCAGCAGCACATAAATCAGGATGTTGTGAAACTGCAACAGAAACCGCAGCCACGCCGGTCGCCGGGCCGATTCCGGCAAGCGGTTAGGGCCTGTGCGCGCAAGCCGGGCTTGAACTTCGGCGTCGTTGAGCCCGGTGTGTTCATTGACCTCAAGCCGCTTGAGCACCTGCTGCGCAGGTAATGTGTACCAAGCCTCGGCATCCACGGGAGTCGGATTTTGCTCGGTCGATGCGTTGCTCGGTCGGTTCATCCGTCCATCTTCCCTGTGCTCGTTCCTGTCAATCCATCTTCTGTGGTGCAATCACCCACAGGCTGCACGGCATCTTGTACATCAGCCCTTCCACGGTGCTGCCGATCAGCTTGTCCAGGCCCGTGTAACGCACGCGCCCCATGACAATGACATCAATGTCATGGGATGCAGCGTAGCTGGCCAGCACCTTGGCCGGGTCGCCCATGATCATGCGCCGTTGTTCCGGTGCGATGCCGTTGCGCTCGGCCAGCGCATCGAAGGCTTCGCCCTGGGACTCGTAAAGCTGCCGGGCCAGGGTCGAGGAGAAGAACATCGAGCCACTGCCGAACCCGTATTCGGAGGCGGTGATGGACGACAGGTCATAGGCGTAGATGACCTCCAGGGTGGCGTCGCAGGAGGTGGCCAGTTTGTTGGCTTCGCTCAGGATCCGGTCGTTGAGGCCTTCGTAGCGCCCATCGAGATGAAACGGGTCAATGGCCGCGAGAATTTTGCGCGGCCGGGCATGAATGACTTTGTTGACGAAGTGCAGCGGTACGTCACTTTCGCGCAGAAGATGTACATCCAGCGGCGTGAACATCAGGCGCGAGAACCAGGATTCATGCTCCACCGTCTTGATCAGCGCATCCATCGGCTGCTCTTTGAGGTGGATCAGGATTTCCTGCAATGGCCGCTCGACCCACGTCACTTCGGTCGTGACTTCGATGCCGAGCTTGCGCAGTGGCCTGGCCTGCTCCTCCAACCAGTGGCGATGGCGTTCAACGTAACCCAGGCGCATCTGCTCCAGTGCCTGTTCATTGACCAGGTTGGCGGTGGCCAGGCCTTCGAGGTAGTCGAAGGCCACGATATGCAGCGCGGCGCCTTCGGCCTTGGCCAGTGCCGCGGCCCGGTCGAAGGCCGGGCTGTGTTCCATCAGCGGCGAGACGACCAGCATCAAACGTGATTGCGTGGACATGACAAACCTCCCGAGCATTGGCGTGTTGGCACCGGGCGACTGTTCGCGCGGCGTGGTATCAGGCTTTGATCATGATCGCATCAGGCGCCGGCAAGTTGATTTGCATCAAACCCACGCCAGAAGCGTGGTATCAATGCGCACGGCGCTGGGCAATAGCGCTATGTTTGATCATGAAATCCTCCCAGGGGCTACCCTGGACTCAGGTACAACCGGAACACTCAGTATAGAACCGAGGCCATGAGCGAAACCCTGGGCTTTGCCAATGCCGCCGCTGCGCTTGGAATCGGCTTGTTGATCGGGCTTGAGCGCGAGCGACGCAAGGGCGAGGGCGCCCGGCGCGACTTCGCCGGCCTGCGGACCTTTGCCATTACTTCATTGCTGGGGTATGTCACGGCGCAGGCTGGCGGCGCCTTGTTGTTGGGGTTCGTGGCGCTTGCGCTAGGAGCCCTGGTGACGGTGGCCTATTGGAAAAACCTCGATCAGGACCCCGGTATCACCAGCGAAGTGGCGTTATTTGCGACGCTGGCGTTGGGGGCGCTCTGCATGACCGCCCCGGCCCTTGCGATCGCGATTGGGGTGGTGATGGCCGGTCTGCTCGCCAGCCGCCAGGCGCTGCACCACTTTGCCCGCAATCAATTGACCGCAGCCGAAATGCGTGACGGGCTAGTGCTGTTGATCGCCGCGCTGGTGGTGCTGCCGCTGGTGCCGGATCGCTTCCTCGGGCCCTACGATGCGATCAACCCGCGCACCATCTGTATGTTGACGGTCATGTTGATGGCTGTGGGCGCGCTGGGGCATGTTGCGGTGCGGACCCTCGGCACTCACTACGGTTACGCCCTCAGCGCGGTTGCCTCGGGCTTCGCCTCGGCCACGCTGACCGTCGCGACCATGGGTAACATCGCCGCGAAAGAGCCGGCCAATCTCAAGGTGCTGAGCGCCGCAGCCGTGTTATCCAATCTGGCGACAGTGGCGCAAATGGGGCTGATCCTCGGTGCCGTAGAACCGGCCCTGTTGCTTTGGATGTGGGGCCCGCTGCTCTGCGGCCTGCTGACAACATTGATCTACGCCGGGGTGCTGATGTTTCCGCGCCCGAGGGCTCGGGCGGATGAACCCATCAAGCGCGGCGGGGCCTTCAACCTCAAACTGGCCTTGACGGTAGTCCTGGCGATGGCCGGTATCACGGTCCTGTCGTCGGCGATGCTTGCCGAGTTCGGGCAAGCCGGCGTAACCGTCACCGCGATGTTCAGCGGGCTGGTTGACGCGCATGCCTCGATTGCTTCCGTTGCTTCCTTGGCGAAGGCCGGGTTGTTGCCCCTGGAGGGCATCGCCGTACCGGCCCTGGTGGCGATGAGCAGCAACTCCCTGAGTAAATGCGCAGTGGCCTGGCTCAGTGGTGGACGGCGTTTCGCCGGGTATGTCATTCCTGGCCAAGTGCTGGTGACGCTGGCGATGTGGGCCGGTGTTCTGCTCCCGAATCTGTGAGCCTGTGTGGTGGCAGTTTGATGAAGATCAAGTCCTGCCCGTGGCATGCGTTCATTCTGGAACCCTTAATCCCTTAGGTGGCTGCCGCCCCGTGCCGAGGTGTTCCATGTCCCAGACCCCACGTTTGTTGTTATTGGCACCCGATGCCATGACCCGTTCGCCTGCGTTCGACCGCGCCACCGAACTGGCCCTGGCGCTGGATTTACCCCTGCACATCGTCGCCATCGACTATCTGGAGGTGCTGTCGGTGGCCGGTCTTTTTGCGCCAGAGCAGGTCAAGAAGGCCCGCGACGGGTATCTGGAAACGCACCGGCACTGGTTATGGCAACAGGCTGAGCTGGCGCGCCGCCATGGGGTGGAGGCGACGAGCGAGGTGGTTTGGGGCAAAGACGCTTATCAGGCCTTGCAGCAGTACGTCAAAGAGATGCCATTGGCGCTGATCATCAAGGACGCCGAGCCTGAACCGGTGATGAAGCGGATTTTCTTCACGCCCATGGACTGGCGCCTGCTGCGGGACTGTCCGGTGCCGGTGCACCTGGTCACCGATGCGCGTCATCCGCGGCCGCGGCAGGTTCTGGCGATCGTCGATGTGCTGCGCAGCGAGGAGCAGGACCTGGTGTTCAACGATCGGATCGTCGATGCCGCCGTGAAACTGGCTGAACAATGCAACGCCCAGGTTGAGTTGCTGCATGCCTTCGACTGGACGGCGGTGTACGCCGCCGATATGGGCGTGGGGGCGCTGCCGCTGGCCACCGGGCTCTATGAAGCATTGGGGCAGGCGCAGCATGAAGTGTTTGAATCCCTGGCCGAGCGTCACGGCGTCCCGCCGCAGCAGCGTCACTTCATCGAAGGTGCGCCGCTGAGCAGCATCTGCACCTTCGCCACCGATCATCAATGCGACGTCATTGTCATGGGTACGACACAGCATCGAGGTTTGGACAAGCACCTGGGCAGTACCGCCGAGCAGGTGCTGCAACGGGCACCTTGCAGCGTATGGGCAATCAAGCCGGGGGAGTGACGGCAGAGGCAACGCTGCGCGGGCCCTGGAACGGGTCCCGCGCAATCAGCCACGGCTACAAATAGAGCCGGTGGATGACCTGCCGGGCGTCGTCGGGATCGGTGCGGGTTTCAAATCCCAGACTGTGGGCCAGCTCTCGCATCGGGGCGTTATCGGCGGCGTCGATGGAATATAGCTGGCGGTAGCCGTTCTTGCGGGCGGTCTCTATCAGGTGCTCCATCAGCAACGTACCCAGCCCCAAATGCTGCCATTGATCGGCGACGGTCACCGCGCATTCACATTCGTCTTCACGGGTGGCGCAATAACGACTGACGCCGATTTCGATCAACTGACCGTTGTCGTGGGCCAGGGCGATATAGGCCATGCGCGTCTTGCAGTCGATGTCCATCAATTGGTCGAGCATCGCCGCACCGGGTTCATTGATTTGCGCCAGAAAACGCATGTGCCGGGACTCCGGCGACAGACGCTTGATGAAGTCATATTCGCGCTGGCGATCTTCTTCCTTCAATGGCCTGATCAGCACGTGCCGGCCATCTCTGAGCGCCTGGATCCAGTGCTTGCCGCTGATACTGGCGTACATGGCTGCGGCGCGTTCATTGTGGTCTTTGACGTTGAGCATGATGTGTTCCTCCCTCGGGTGTGAACCTTCGGCGCGGCAAAGGCCGCGCATTCATCACTGTTCTACGCCGGCGTGGCAGATCGATTCTGATCTGGATCAGTGCTCGCGAATCCGCCGATCGATTACCTTGCAATTGATAAAGATCAACCCGCTTGCAGATGACAGGCGCAGGCTGTTGTTCACGCCAGAGAGGAAGCGGTCTGAACCGGATGTCTACAACCCGCGCCGGCGTGCGATGAGGAAGTACCCGTGTGTGGAGGTTGACTGCATCCATCACTGACCGGCAGTGCCTGGCACCCTGTTTTTTGTGGAGGACGTGATGAGCGATTTTCTCAGCCCCGACCAACTGGAAGGCATTGACGCCTACTGGCGCGCTTCCAATTACCTGGCCGTGGGCCAGATTTACCTCAAGGACAACCCGTTGCTGCGCAAGCCGCTGCAACTGGGCCACGTCAAGCCGCGCCTGTTGGGCCACTGGGGCACGACACCGGGGTTGAACCTGGTTTACGTGCATCTCAATCACCTGATCAAGACCCACGATCTGGATATGATCCTGATCACCGGCCCTGGGCACGGCGGACCGGCCATCGTCGCCCAGAGCTATCTGGAGGGCAGCTTCACCCAGTGTTATCCCTCGGTGGAACAGAACGAAAACGGGATGCTGCGCTTGTTCCGGCAGTTTTCCTGGCCCTACGGCTTGTCCAGTCATGTTTCGGCGCAGATTCCGGGTTCCATCCATGAAGGTGGAGAGCTGGGTTATTGCCTGGCCCATGCCTACGGAGCGGCGTTCGATAACCCGGACTTGATCGTGGCGTGTGTGATCGGTGATGGCGAAGCCGAAACCGGCACGCTGGCGGCGAGCTGGCATTCCAACAAGTTCCTCAACCCCAGGCGCGACGGCGCCGTGTTGCCGATCTTGCACCTTAACGGTTTCAAGATCGCCAACCCCACGCTGCTTTCGCGTATCAGTGAAGACGAGCTGTCAGCCCTGATGTACGGCTATGGCTACGACCCTTATTTTGTCGAAGGCGACGACCCCCACACCGTTCATCAGCAACTGGCGATGGTCTTGGACGGTATGCTGCTCAAGATCCGCGAAATCCAGCGTACGGCCCGTGCGGACTCCTCGGGACGTGAACTGGAGCGGCCACTGTGGCCCATGTTGGTGCTGCGCACGCCCAAGGGCTGGACCGGTCCACGATTCGTCGACGGTCAGCAGGTCGAAGGCACCTGGCGCTCTCATCAGGTGCCGCTGAGCCACTTCGAACAGCCCATGCATCTGACGCAACTGCAACAATGGCTCGAGAGTTACCGGCCGCAGGAACTGTTCGACGCCGGCGGGACGTTGCTGCCGGACATCGCGGCGCTGGCGCCGACGGGGCATCGGCGTCTAGGCGCCAATCCCCACGCCAATGGCGGCTTGCTCCTGCAGCCACTTGAGCTGCCGCGGTTTACCGATTACGCCGTGCAGTTTTCCGCGCCCGGCAGCGTGCAGGCAGAGTCCACTCGGGTATTGGGTGGTTTTGTACGCGACGTGATGAAACAAAACCTCAAGGCTGGCAACTTTCGCCTGTTCGGCCCCGATGAAACCGCGTCCAATCGCCTTGATGCGGTGTATGAGGTCAGTGGCAAGACCTGGATGGCGGCGCAGGAAACAGGCGATACGAATCTGGACTGCGACGGCCGGGTGATGGAAATCCTCAGCGAGCAGGTGTGTGAAGGCTGGCTTGAAGGGTATTTGCTGACCGGTCGTCATGGGCTGTTCTCCTGCTACGAAGCGTTCGTCCATATCGTCGATTCGATGTTCAACCAGCACGCCAAGTGGCTCAAGACCGCCGCCCAGATTCCCTGGCGCGCACCGATCGCCTCGCTGAACTACCTGCTCACGTCCCATGTCTGGCGTCAGGACCACAACGGCTTTTCCCATCAAGACCCAGGGTTCATTGATCTGGTGGCGAACAAAAGCGCGGACGTGGTGCGTATCTACCTGCCGCCGGATGCCAACTGCCTGTTATCCGTGGCCGATCACTGCCTCAGGAGCCGCAATTACATCAATGTGATCGTGGCCGGCAAACAGCCGGAGTGGCAGTGGTTGGACATCGACTCGGCCATCCGCCATTGCATGGCAGGCGCTGGCCGCTGGGCCTTTGCCTGCAAGGACGATGAGGACCCTGATGTGGTAATGGCCTGTGCCGGTGACGTGCCGACCCTGGAAACCCTGGCCGCCGTAACCCTGCTGCGCGAATACGTCCCCGACCTGCGGGTGCGAGTGGTCAATGTGGTCGACCTGATGGTCTTGCAACCGCCGCAACAGCATTCCCACGGGTTGCCGGAGGCCATGTTCGATGAGCTGTTCACCGTGGACAAACCGGTGATTTTCGCTTTCCACGGCTACCCTTCATTGATCCATCGCTTGGTCTACAAACGCCACAACCACGACAATTTCCATGTGCGCGGTTTCATGGAGGAGGGGGGCACAACCACACCGTTCGACATGGCGGTCATCAATCACCTGGATCGCTATCAACTGGCCCTGGATGTCATCCAGCGGGTCCCACGCTTGCAACCGCTGGTGGAAGGCGCCCGCGACCGCTACTGGGCCACCATGGAGAAACACCAGCTCTACCTGATCGAACATGGGCAGGACATGCCCGAGGTCTTGAACTGGCACTGGACGCCAGCCCCGGCTTGATTGTCCTGCGCGGGTCATGACGTCGACGTCGCGCCGTTCTACTTTTTGGAGATCCATCATGAGCCAGTACCAGCGCTTGCTGTTGATTCTCAACCCGGCACAACGACATTCTCCTGCCCTGCATCACGCAGCGGCCCTGACGGCGGCCAGCGGGGCGCACTTGCATGTTTCGGCGTTGGTGCCGTCACTGGACATACTCTCGCTGTTGGAGCAGGAGCCCCGCGAGGAAGCGCGCCAGAACTACCTGCAGGACCACCGTCACTGGTTGGAGGAGGAGGCCGACAAGATGCGGCGTCGAGGCCTGAGGGTCACCACCCAGGTGGCCTGGGGTGACGGCATGGAGGAGCAGATTCTGCAGCACGTTACGCAAATCCAGCCTGATCTGCTGATCAAGCAGGTGCAACACGAGCCCCTGCTCAAACGGGCCTTTCTTACCCCGCTGGACTGGCGTCTGTTGCGCCAGTGCCCGGTTCCGATGTACCTGGTGGGCGCCACCGGCCACGCCTTACCGCGCAAGGTGGTTGCGGCGGTGGACCCTTCCAGCGACTTTGCGCAAAACAGTGGGCTCAACGACCGGATCATTCGCGAGGCAATCGGCTTGGCCTTGCAGTGCGATGCCGAGCTGCATCTGGTTCACGCGTATGAGGTTTCGTCGGTGTACCTGGGCGATGTCGGTGGCGGTGGGCTGACGCTTAAGCAGCTCAGTAATGAACTGCGCAGGAGCCTGGAAAAAACGTTCCTGGAGCTGGCCAACCTGTTTGGCGTTCCGGCCGAACGCAGGCACTTTGTGCTGGGCCATCCGGTTTCAGCCTTGAGTGAGTTTGCCCTGGAGCATGAGGTGGATGTCGTCGTCATGGGGCGCTCCCAAAAGAGTGGCTCACACGGGCTGTTAGGCAGTACCACAGAGCATATCTTGTATCAGGTGTCGTGCAGCGTGCTGGCGGTGTGAGGAAGCCGGCGTTCAGCGCAGTGTCTACAGGAGGAAGAGGCCGAATACGCTAACCGCAGGGGCTTCTCCAAGCATGACCCCATGCCCCGGCATTGCCGTTGTACACCCTTGAGCATGCGTCTTGCGTCATCGTATTCGCGATGAACCGGGCTGGTCGGTGTCGGTGCTCACAGATCCACATGACGATGGCAACCGGCGACTTTTTGCTTGAGACCGGACAAGTCCAGAATCGTGACGTTGCGCCCATGCATGTCTACCAGCTCCTCCTCTCGCAGGTGGGCGATCCCTCGGCAGATCGTTTCCAGCCGCAGGCCCAGGTAGGAGCCGATGGCCTCGCGGCTCATGCGCAAGACGAATTCCCTGGAGGAGTAACCGCGCATGTTGAGTCGTTGCGACAGGTTCAGCAGGAACGCCGCCAGACGCTCATCGGCATTCATGTTGCCCATCAACAGCAACATGCTGTGGTCACGTACGATTTCCCGGCTCAGGAGTTTGTTGAGGTTGTGCTGCAGGGAGGGGAGGTCGCGGGCGAGTTTTTCCAGGAGAGTGAAGGGGAGCGGGCAGACTTCGCTGTCTTCCAGGGCTATCGCTGTGCAGGCGTAATGATCGGTACTGATGGCGTCCAGGCCGAGCATTTCGCCTTGCATCTGAAACCCTGTGATTTGTTCGCGGCCATCCGTGGACAAGATGCTGGTCTTGAAAAAGCCCAGTCGTACGGCATACAGCGAGCGCAGCGGATCGCCGGTGCGATACAGCGCCGCACCCTTTTTGACCTTCACCCGCTGGGCGATCAAGGTGTCGAGGCGCTCGACTTCACCGCCTGTCAGCCCAATGGGCAGGCACAGTTCAAGCACGCTGCAATTGGAACAGGCAGTCTTGAGGGCATGCACATGTAACACTTGCGAAGACATTGGACGGCTTCCTTTTGCAACAAGCATAGGGGAATAACTGCGCTGTGCCTGTTTTTCCGGGGCCATTGCCACTTTTATCGGGGCAGGCGACTCCCGCAGTGAGTGCAAAAAGTGTGGGGTCGCGAGGAAGTGACTGATTTGAGCCGATTGGGCCAGGAGCTCATGGGGCTGCACCGCACGTCGGCTTACCTGAATCAACCCTGTCCCGGCCACAGGCTGCGTGGCGCCGAGTTTTCCTGAACTCGCAAAGAGAATGGGGATCTAGACTCCAATACCGCAGCTTTACGACAAATATCCGTACCCGCACTTGAAGTCATTTATCCGAGCTGGCATCACCGACTCCGGGTATTACAAAGGGGGGCGATGGACAGCAAGGGGCGCTTCAGCCAGGCGGATTGAGGATATTTACTGATGTTGAACATTCAAGAGCTACCCGTGGAAACCCGCACATCGAGCGAGTACGAAAGTCTGGCCACGATGGGAGCGAGCGCGCTCGACGCCATTCCGGGGGCGGTCTATCTCTGCGACCGTGAAGGGTGGCTTGTCAGGTATAACAGTGAGGCCGCCGAGCTGTGGGGAAGGGCACCGGTACTGGGCGAGCACGGTGACCGCTTCTGTGGTTCGCACCGGCTTTTCCTGACCGACGGTACGCCGCTGGCCTTTGAGGACTGTCCTATGGCGTCGGCTCTCAACACCGGCGTACCCACACGTAATCAGGAAGTGATCATTGAGCGTCCAGACGGCGCGCGGATCGTCGCCCTTGTGAACATCCGGCCCCTTAGAGATCGAAGCGGTGCCATTGAAGGGGCGATCAATTGCTTCCAGGATGTCTCGGCGCACCATGCCATGGCCGAAGAGCTTCGACGCAAGAGCGCCGACCTCGAGGATTTTTTTGAAAACAGCGCGGTGGGGCTTCACATTGTCAGTAACGCGGGCATTATCCAACGCGCCAACAAGGCCGAACTGAACCTGCTGGGCTACACCGCTGAAGAATATATTGGCCGCCACATCACGGAGTTTCATGTCGATGAGTCCGTTATTGGTGACATCCTCAACAAACTGGGCAGCGGCGAAAGCCTGGACAGCTATCCGGCACGATTGAGGGCCAAAGACGGCACGATCAGGCATGTAGCGATTACCTCCAATGGACGGTTCGAAGACGGCAAGCTCTTCCACACGCGCTGTTTCACAGTTGACGTCACGCTCGCCCAGCAAATGGAAAGCCAGATTCGTGAAAGCGAACGGCACATGCGCAATCTGCTCGAGGCTCTGCCCGCTGCGGTGTATACGACCGATGCACAAGGGCGCATCACCTTCTTCAATCGGGCCGCTGTCGAGTTGTCCGGTCGAACACCCCAGTTGGGTGACCTGTGGTGCGTGACCTGGAACCTGTTCAATACCGATGGAAGTGCGCTTGCCCACGACCAGTGTCCTATGGCGGTGGCCTTGAAGGAAAACCGCCCGATACGCGGCGTCGAGGCCATTGCCGAGCGACCCGATGGCACCCGTGTGCCGTTTGCGCCTTACCCCACACCACTGCATGACGCCGATGGCAACCTGGTGGGCGCCATCAACATGCTGGTGGATATCACCGAGCGAAAGCAGGCGGAGAACCGGCAGAAGACCCTGATCGACGAGCTCAACCATCGAGTCAAGAACACCCTGGCCACAGTGCAATCCCTCGCGGCACAAACGGCGCGCAATGCCGAGGATGCGAACGACGGTTACAAACGTTTCGAAGCCAGGTTGCTTGCGCTGTCCCGGGCCCATGACCTGTTGACCCGCCGTCATTGGGGGCATACGCCCCTGGGTTCCCTTGCCCAAGAAGTGCTGATGCCGATATTTGGCCAGGATCCCGGCCGGATCGTGGTTGAGGGTGACCCTGTGGACGTCGGCACCCGAGTGGCGCTCAACCTCACAATGACCCTCAATGAACTGGCGATCAATGCGCTTAAATACGGAGCGATGTCAGTCGAGACCGGCACGCTTTCCGTGAAATGGTCTGTGCAATCAGACGCGAAGGGTACGTTGCTGACGCTGGACTGGCGCGAGCGGGGCGGGCCAGCGGTATCCCAGCCCAAGCGGGAAGGGTTGGGTTCTCGTTTGATGAAGCGCTGCATCGAGCGCGATTTGGGCGGGACATTTGACCTGACCTTCGACCCGCACGGGGTTGTCTGCCGCTTCTCGTTTCTGCTCGGCGCGTCCAGCGCATGATCCCGTTTGCCGGACTTAGAGTGTTGTTGGTCGAGGACGAAGGCGCCATCGCTATGCTGGTCGAGCAAATGCTCGAAGAGCTCGAATGCGTGGTGGTGGCATCCGTGGCCCGGCTCGCTACGGCGTGTGAAGTGGCGAACCGGCTGGCGATTGACCTGGCCATTCTGGATGTCAACCTGGCCGGCGAGCGGGTTTTTCCGGTTGCCGAGATTCTCCAGGCTCGGCAGATTCCGTTTTTATTCAGCACCGGATACGGTGCCAGCGGGCTGCCTAGCGAGTTCGCCCATCGTCCCGTGCTGCACAAGCCCTTCTCCGAAAACGATTTGCAACTGAAGATCGCCCTTGCGCTGGGGCACTGATTTTCGGCGATGAGCCGGCTTACGGTCCGGTCCTGGTGACTCCCCCCGCAGGCGCCTTCGGGCGCGTTCATTCCAGTTTATGAAACGGTGGATTGCAGTTCGTGCGTATTCCTCCCCTCTCTCTTTGGGAAGAAGATAACCCCACCTGCAATGCACCCTCGGCAAGAGGCGTAGCGCAGTCCCCCTGACCGTAGCGTCTGAACGCAGTGTGCAAGGCTGCGAGCGCGAGGAGTAGCTGATGGACGAAGCCTCGAAAGCACAACCCTCACCTTGGCATGAAGGCGAACTGACCTTGCAGCGCTCGGTCGGTGCGGTCGACATGATGACCAGCGTCGGTCAGCGGCAGTTGGCACGCGACTGGATGCCGGACCAGCACCGGGACTTCTACGCGCAGTTGCCTTTCGTGGTATTGGGCGCCGTGGATCGGCAAGGTGACGTGTGGGCGACCCTGCGCACCGGCGAACCCGGTTTCATGAGCTCACCTGATCCACAGACCCTGCAGATCAACTTCAAGCCGCAACCCAGCGATCCGGCCCAGGAGGGCATGGGCGAGGGGGATGCCATCGGTATGCTGGGTATCGAGTTGCACACCCGCCGGCGCAACCGCATGAACGGCAATATCCGCCGTGTGCTCGGTTCCGGACTCGAGATTTCCGTACGTCAGGCCTATGGCAATTGCCCTCGCTATATCAACCTGCGCCAATATTCCTTTGTCCGGGAACAGGCCGGCGACGCTCGGCACTTGGTGGCGACGGACCCGCTGGCCCGTCGCCTGATCACAGCGGCTGATTCGTTTTACATCGCCACCTATGTGGAGCGCGACGGCGAGCGGCAGGTCGATGCGTCCCACCGTGGCGGCAAGCCAGGTTTTGTGCGCATGGACGAGGACGGCACACTGACCATTCCGGACTTTTCCGGAAACCTGTTCTTCAACACCCTGGGCAACATCCTGCTCAATCCCCGCGCAGGCCTTACCTTTATCGATTTCAAGACCGGCGACCTTCTGCAAATGACCGGTTCAGCCCAAGTATTGCTGGACGATCCCGAAATAGCGGCGTTCCAGGGGGCCGAGCGGTTGCTGCGCTTCAAGCCGCAGCGCGTTGTTTACCGCCCGGCAGCGGTCCCGCTGCGCTGGAAGGACCAGGACGCGGGCGACTCGCCCAACTCATTGATGACCGGGAGCTGGGAACAAGCCGCCGAGCGCTTGCAAGCCGAAGCCCTGCGGACCCACTGGCGCCCATTGCGCGTGGTTCGAGTCGTGGATGAGAGCCACAACATTCGCTCCTTCTACCTGCAAGCGGCCGACGGTGCGGGCGTGCCCCGGTTTGACGCCGGCCAGCACTTGCCCGTGCGGATTTCGCTGGAGGGGCAGAAAGCGCCATTGATTCGCACCTACAGCGTGTCCAGTGCGCCGTCGGATGACTTCCTGCGCATCAGCGTCAAGCGCGATGGTTTGGTCTCCTCGCACCTGCATGACCGGCTCGAGGTGGCGCAGCAGCTTGAGGCGCGAGCGCCCCAAGGGCACTTCACCGTTCAGGCCACTGAGCGGCGGCCCTTGGTGCTGCTGGCGGCGGGTGTGGGCGTGACGCCGCTGTTGTCGATGTTGCGCGAGGTGGTTTATCAGGGGCTGCGCATGAGCCGGATGCGGCCGGTCTGGATGGTGCAAAGCGCGCGTACGGTGGCCGACCTGGCCTTTCGCGAGGAAATCGATGAGCTGGCGAACCGCGCCGGGGGCAAGGTCAAGGTCCTACGCGTGGTCAGCCAACCGCCGAGCGACGGCGCCGGGCAAGGTTACGACGCGACGGGCAGGATTGATGTCGAGCTGCTCAAGCAACTGCTGGCGCTCGATGACTACGACTACTACCTCTGCGGGCCGGGCAGCTTCACCCAGTCGCTGTATGACGGGCTGCGTAAATTGCGCATTCCTGATGATCGCATTCACGCCGAGACCTTCGGCCCGTCCACGCTGGTGCGTGACGCCGAAGTCAGTGTGCCGGCGATCCCGCAAGTGCCTGCGTCAAGCGAGACGGTAAAGGTATTGTTCGCCAGCTCTGGCAAGGAGGCCCGTTGGGAGCCAGGCAGCGGCACCTTGCTGGAACTCGCCGAGGCCCGGGGCCTCAGCCCTGAATTCAGTTGCCGCGGTGGTTCCTGCGGCACCTGTAAAACCCGGTTGAGCCAGGGGCAGGTGCATTATCTCAATAGCCCGGCCGAGCCGGTTGCCGAAGATGAGGTACTGATCTGTTGCGCAGTGCCGGCGCAGGGCAGTGAGACACTGGTTCTGGACGTTTGAGCAGGTGCTCATCCCGCCCCAATCGCCCAGCCAAACAGAACCCGTGGCGAGGGAGCTTGCTCCCGCTGGGCTGCGCAGCAGCCCCAAAAGAGCTGAACACAATCTCCCTGACACACCGCGATGGCAGATCTTAGGGCTGCTGCGCACCCTAGCGCCCTTGCCACAGGCTAGATCCTGCGTCGCACTCTTCCTGGGGCTTGCCCATAAATCTCCTTGAATTTCTTGCTGAACGCTGCCTGGGATTGGTAACCGACCTGCACGGCAATATCGCTCAAGCCCAAATGTGAGTGGCTCAGAAGACTGAACGCCAACTCCATGCGTATTTGCGTCAACATCACCCAAGGCGATACCCCGGCCACGCGAACGAAGGTTCGCATGAAGTTCGCGCGGGACATGTTCGCGAGGTCCGTCAGGCCTTGAATGGTCCACTCGTAGGCTGGATCTGCCAGCATCGCCTGCCAGGCTCGGCCCAGACGTTTGTCGCCCAGCAGGGCCAGCGAGCCGCTGTGCTGGCCATGACTTGCCAGATGCGCACGCAGAATAAGCGTGAACAATGCCTGGGAAAGCGCATCGAGCAGAAAACGAGCGCCGACCTTGTCCTCATCGGCCTCTGCTCGAATGACCTCGACCAGGGTCGTTAGCGGCCCGTTAGCGGGCAAGGCGCCGCTGGGAATCACCAGGTATTCGGGTAAGGCTGCAAGCAGCAGTGACGCTCGATTGAAGTGAAAACTACCGCACAGCATGTCCAGGTCCGCGCTGGTGTGGCCAATCCGATGGATCGGCAATGCGCCACCCAGGACACGTTCTGGCGAGGAGGGCGCAACCATTTTTCCCGGGCTATGCAAGACATGCCGAGCGCCACGAGGCAACAGCAGGATGTCGCCGGCGCGCATGGGCAAACGCTGCCCATCGGGAAGCTCCACCCGGCATTCTCCCGCCAACACGATGTGATAGGGCGCGTTGCCCAGGGCTTGTTGCTCGTGATCCAGCGCCCAGTCACCCTGAAACTGACAACGCAGATCCAGGCTGCCGCGCACATTGGCCAGGCTGATGAGTTTATCGATTGCATTCATTTGAGCGCTTCGCGAAAAAAACTGAGCGCACTGGACAAAACCGGCCAGCGCCAGGGTGAAAAACTGTGGGCGTCAAAACAGTACACCCATCCCACTCAGGAGTTAATGCCATGTTCAACAACTGGTCTGAATTATTGCCCACCATTCAAAAAGCCTTTGGCGCGCTGGGCAAGAGCAACCCCAAAATGGTCAAGGCCTACATGGCCCTTGGGGAGGCCGCCAGCGAAAACGACGTACTCGATGCCAAGACCCGCGAGCTGATTTCGATTGCCGTCGCGGTCACCACCCGCTGCGATGGCTGTATCGCCGCGCACACCGACGCGGCGATCAAGGCTGGGGCGAGCCGCGAGGAAGTGGCCGCCGCCCTGGCAACCGCGATCTCGCTGAATGCAGGCGCCGCGTACATTTACTCGCTGCGTTCGCTTGAAGCCTATGACACGTTGAACAACCGCGCGTGACGCCACGCAACGTCAGGCCCCGGCACTGCAAAGTACCGGGGCTTTTGCCCGTTCTATGGAAAACCGCCAGGTGATTGTGCTAAACCTTCCGATCGATCGATGCCGGCTTGCTGGCCGTCAACTGTTTCCAACAACCGCTTAAGGGAATGATCATGAGCCTGCACGGCGATTACGATCCACAGAACATTTTCGCGCTGATTCTTCGCGGTGAAGCGCCGTCCTACAAGATTTACGAAGATGCCGATGTCTTGGCGTTTCTGGATGTTTTTCCCCAGTCCCGCGGCCACGTCCTGGTGATTCCCAAAGCATCCCAGGCGCGAAATATTCTCGAGGTCGAGCCCGCCGTCCTGGGCGCGATGATGGCGACCGTGCAACGGCTTACGCGGGTCATCGTCGACGAACTGAAGCCCGATGGCGTGCAGATCGCGCAGTTCAATGGCGCCCCGGCGGGGCAGACCGTCTACCACATCCACATTCATATCATCCCGCGCTGGGAAGGTGAGGAGGCTGGCGTGCATGGGCGGGGCAAGGCCGATCCCGAGGAGCTCAAATTGCTGCAGGCGCGTCTGGTCGAGCGCATCCGTGCAGGGGGCTAGCGCTGGCTCGATCCTGACGTCAGTAGAGAGTCAGTACACGGTTTTCTTGAAAGGGCGGGTGACCACGCCCGTGTAGAACGCCAGGATCGCGAGCCCTTGCACCACGACAGCGGCAATCACGATAGCGGCGATGGCCTGGCTCGGTTCGGCAAAGACTGAACGGACCAGGCCGAAGAACGCCGGGGCGAAGGCATAGGTGGCCTGGCTGATTGCGACCATCAGCGCAATCACCCTGGCGGTTTGTTCGCGGCTGAACTCAGTCTGGGCGATCAATGGCGGCAATGAAGTGGCGTTGCCGATCCCCGAACCGATCAACACCACCGCCACCCAGGCGACCGCCGGGTGGATATCCAGACCCAGCAGCATCAGTGTGCCAAGCATCTGAATCCCGTAGCCCAGGCAGGCCAGTTGACGGCGGTTGATGCCTTGGGTCATCAAGCGTGCAGCCACGTAGCGCCCGCCCATGGCGCTGGCGGTGGCCAGGCCCATGGCGAATGAAGCGTCCTGGGCGCCCATGCGCGCGGCCAGAATCGAATACAGATGGGCGATCAAGCCAATCTGGGCGAACAACCCCAAGGACATGCCGGCTGCCAGGGAACGGAAATTTGCCGACTTGAGGGTTTGCGCCGCAGTCCAGGGTACGGCACTTGAGCTGATCGCCACGGGCTCCGGCTGGTCGGCATCGTCAGGATGCTGGCCGACGCTTTGCGGGCTTTTATTGAAAACCAGAAAGGCGAAGCAGCCGAGCAGCACCACGGCTGCGAGGCTGATCACCAGCGCCGCCGTGGCGAAGCCAAAACGCTCGATCAACAACACCCACAACGGCGAAAAAATGACCCCACCCATGCTGGCGCCGTTGTAAGCCTTGCCCAAGGCTTTGGGCCGCTCCTTGATATACCACGGGGCGATCAGGGTATTCACGGCTGCGGCGCCTAATGTCACCCAGCCGATGCCCGAGCAGATGGCCCCGGCATACAGCACCCATAACTGGCTCGCCTGAGCCCAGATATTCACCCCGACCCCCAGCACTATGCTGCCCAGCAGGGTAATGGCCGGCACACCGAAGCGCGCGTAGAGCCTGGGCAGGTTGGCGATGACCAGCGTGCCGCTGAGAAAGTGCAGGGTAACGGCCGCCGACACCTGGGCCACCGGCCAGCCGGTGCGATCCATCACGGCTTGCATATAGATCGGCGGTCCATAAAAACCGACCCCCCAACCAATCATTGCCAGGATGAAGGTGCAGGTCAGTACGGTCTTTCCAAAAAAATGGCTGGGCTTCATCGGCATATCCTCCATGTGGGCGCACAGGATAGGTACCTGATGCCTCGCTCACTTCGAGGAGGGTCAAACTGTGGATGTCGCTGCTCCCAATAGGTTTTATCCCGCACCGAGTGCGTGGTTCAACGCACGCGCGTACGGCTCTGCTCCGCCAGGTCCAGCGCTTTTTGCATGTCCAGTCGCGCCGAACGGCCCACGTCCTTGTCGTTAAGCTGATAGCTGCGCTCTGACGGCAGGATGGGGGCGGTGAGGTCCTCGCCGTCCATGCGTTCGAAGTCGTGATTTTCACCGATGGTCATGGCGCTGCGCCGTAGCAGCATGCGCAGTTGCTCGGGCTGAAGTTGCGGGTTGATGGACAGCATTGCCGCCAGCAGGCCCGCGACCATGGGCGTGGCATAGGATGTGCCGCAATGCACGGCGCCGTTTTCGCCGGCGCGGGTGGTCGAGGCGTGGGCGCAAGCGGCGGCGGTGATGTCCACGCGCATGTCGATATTCGAGGAGCTGCGCTGGACCGCATAGGCCGGGTCATCGACGGCCACCCCGGCGCGCTCGCTACGCTGGTGCCCGCCAACCACCAGCAGTTGTTCGGTGATGAACGAAGAGGGCAGGCGGTACTCATCGGTGCCCGAGAACGACGACCCATTGCCAGCGGAGTTCACCACCACCACGTCGGGATGCTCCTTGCGCAGCCACAGGAAAAATTCCTCCAGCAGTTCCTCGTAACCACTCATGGCGATGCCTGAGCGCAACAGCGAGTCCACCTCATCACCCTTGACGTTTTTCGCGCCGACGCGATGGATGCCCCAGCTCCAGTTGAGCACCCGCACGCCGTCCTCCACGAGGTTGACCGAAGCGGCGATGTTGGCGGTGATCCCGGCATCGGAATTGCGCTCGACAATGACCTCGAAGCCCCCGCTGGCTTTGTCCAGACCCCGGAGAAAACCGGTGTTGCCACCGTCATCCCAGCGCGCGGCGAGAATGCCGGCGACGGTGGTGCCGTGGTTGTCTGGTGTGTTCGCGTCGCGCGCATAAACG
The DNA here is from genome assembly GCF_039581215.1 of Pseudomonas halotolerans. NCBI lineage: Bacteria > Pseudomonadati > Pseudomonadota > Gammaproteobacteria > Pseudomonadales > Pseudomonadaceae > Pseudomonas > Pseudomonas halotolerans. The sequence goes on along the minus strand of NZ_JBCNTJ010000019.1, from coordinate 65,564 downwards.
CAGGTGCGCGGTGGCGAGCAGGCGCCGAGGTAGTCGGCGAAATCCGCGCTGTCGAAATCCACGTTCCGTTCGATCAGGCCGATGCGCACCGGTTGCGGCCGGGTGGGCGGTTGCCGCGCGGGGATGCGCCGCTGGTAGTAGTTCACCGCGTCGAGAAAACGATTGGCGGCCCACTCATCGGAGTCCAGGGCCGGCTTCTTCGGTTCTTCAGGGCGGGTGGCGGCTTGCTCGGCCTCTTCGGCTGCCGATTCCTCGATCACCACGGCATCGACGCTGGTCTCACTGCCCATCCGCAGCACCAGCGCGTCGCGCTGCATCAGGTCCTTGGCCGGCAAACGAAGCTGGTACAAGTTCAGGGGAGCAATACTGCCAACGACCTTGGCGCCGTATTTTTGGGCAAGACGCTCAGCTTCCTGGCGACCATCGTGGTTCTCCTCGATCAGCAGGCTGACCAGGTCGACGTACGTGCTCAAGCCGTCCATGTTCTTCGCCACCTCGTGCGGCCCGGCGGCCCGTACGTGACTGTTGCGCAGGCTCAGCCAGGCTGCATTGCTGACCCGCGGGCCGTCTTCCAGCCAAAGAGGGCCGCTCTGATAGGCGGCGCTGTCCAGGCGAACGCGCAGGGTTTCGCCTTCGCGCTGGACAATGAGCGCGGGTAGGATCTTTTCACCCAGTTTCAGTTGTGGCGTTTGAGTATCCAAACCGTGCACGGTCAGGCACCAGTCCTGGTGCTGGCTTTGCAGCAGGTCACCGCAGCGGTCCAGGCGTTCCAGACGCAGCGGTTCTTGTGCGGCGGCCGCCGTGTGGGCGGCCAACGTGAGCAACGTAGCGAGGACAGCGAATCGTAAGGACATGGGTCGGGTTTCTTTGCCGAGGGGCCTGGTGTTCCGACTGCCCCGTGGCCTGTTTCGTTCAGCGCGGACAGGCCCGGGGACTGACTCACAGCGTCCGGGGAAAAAACCGCGCTATCTGATCTGCTCGCCGAGGATTTCACCCGCAATTCTTGCCGCATCGCGTGCCGGGGGCAGCCCGAATACCCGTGCGTAATCGCGACTGAACTGCGTAGCGCTTTCGTAACCGACCTCCAAAGCCGCGCTGGTAACGCTTTTGGCATGGGCGACCAAGAGTGTCCGCGCCTGAAGCAAGCGCACTCTTTTTTGGTACTGCAGAGGGCTCAGTGCGGTCACGGCTTTGAAGTGTCGGTGAAAGGCCGAAACGCTCATCGCCGCCCGTTGTGCCAGCGCTTCCACGCGAATGGACTCGGTAAATTCCCGGCGAATGTACTGGATCGCGAGGCTGACCCGCGCCATGGCGCTATCAGGCGCGGCGATATCGCGCAGCATCCAGCCGTGAGGGCCTTGTAACACCCGGTAGAGGATCTCTCGTTCGTAAACGGGGGCGAGGGCCGCGATGTCTTCAGGCCGGTCCATCAACCGCAGCATGCGGACCCAGGCATCCATCAACTCGGGCGTGACCGCGGCGACCGAAAAGCCTGCGTCTTTTTCGTATTGACCGACAGGTTTGGGCAGGTCGGCGAGCAAGGTCGCCAGGACCGCCGGGTCGAGTGTCAGGCTGACCGCCAGGTAAGGTTCGCCCGACGCAGCGGGATGGACCTGGCCCACCGCCGGCAATTCGATGGACATGACGAAATAGGTCGCGGGGTCATAGTCCAGCGTACGGTCGCCGATGGTCATTGACTTACTGCCTTGCAGAATCAGGTTGATCATCGGTTCATAAACGGCGGCCAGCAAATGCGCCGGGATTTCACCCTGGACCATGGCCAGGCGCGGTATGCCCGTTTCCGTGCGGCGGTTTTCGGCCCGAGAGGCCAGGGCGCGGAGTTCATTGAGTGGGTTTGTCATAGCGATCATCTGAACCCATGCAGATGCGACCACGCAAGCGAAAAGCAGAAACAGGCAGGATTCGAGCAGGAACGGCTGCGCTCGCGGCGAAGGCGATGGTTACTGTGGTGGCTCAACTCAGTGACAGTGGAGCAGCAAATGAGCGTTATCGTGATCACCGGTGGTAGCCGCGGCATCGGCGCCAGTACAGCCGAACAGTGTGCCCGGCTCGGCATGGGAGTCATCCTGACCTACAAGAGCGCAGCTGAATCAGCCGATGCGGTGGTGCGTCGTATCCAGGCCTCGGGCGGCAAGGCTGTGGCGCTTGAACTGGACGTTGCCGACGTGAGCGGTTTTGCCAGTTTTCGGGAAGCCGTGGTGCTTGCCTTGCAGACAACGTGGGGCGTGACAACCCTCGCCGGCCTGGTCAACAACGCCGGGTATGGCTTGTTCAATCCTCTGGAATCGGTCACCGAGGCAGAGTTTGACGGCTTGCTGAACGTACACCTCAAAGGCCCGTTTTTCCTGACGCAAACCTTGCTGCCGCTGATGGAGGAGGGTGCCGGCATTGTTAACCTGACCAGCGCCACGACCCGCGTCGCCACTGCGGGAGTCGCGCCGTATGCGGCCTTCAAGGGCGGGCTCGACGTGCTGACCCGTTACATGGCAAAGGAGTTCGGTCCTCGGCGTATCCGTGCCAACGCAGTCTCGCCGGGGGCGATTCGCACGGAGCTGGGTGGCGGCTTGAATGACGAATTCGAGGCGTTGCTCGCCGCGCAAACCGCTCTTGGCCGGGTGGGTAAGCCGGAGGATGTCGCTCGGGTGATCGCCATGCTGTTGTCCGAAGAAGGACGCTGGATCAATGCCCAGACGATCGAAGTCGCGGGCGGCTACAACATCTGAATAGCGAGGCTAGCGCATGCTTGATCATATTTTTATCTCGGTCAGTGACATTGAGCGTTCCATCCGTTTCTACACCGCAGCACTGACTCCGCTGGGTATTACCGCGCGACTTGATTACGACGGCAAGGACGGCCCGCCAGGCCATCCGGATCTCAAGGGCTTTGGCGCCAATGGGCGGGTGTTCTTCTGGTTGCGCGAGGGCGTCGTCGAGGGGCGGGCCGTGCATGTCGGTTTTGTGGCGAACAGTAAGGTCGAGGTCAACGCGGCCTATACGGCGGCCATGGACAACGGCGCTCGCGACAACGGTGCCCCCGGCGCACGCCTGCATTACGACCCCGATTACTACGCCGCCAATGTCCTTGACCCGGACGGCTACAGCCTCGAATTCGTCTTCAAGCGCTGGCAGCACAATCAATGAAAAAATTAATGATCTACGGCGCGACGGGCTACACCGGTCGCATGGCTGCCGAGCATGCCAAAACGTTGGGGCTGGATTTTGTCATCGCCGGACGCAATGGCGGAAGGTTGCAGCCTCTGGCTGCGCAACTGGACGTTGCTTACCGAGTGTTCAGCCCGGATGCCCACGCACACCCACACACCTTTAGCGGCTGCGGCGGCGCGGCGGGTGCTGGCCGGCGAGCGGCGGGCAGGCTTTGAAACCCCGGGACGAATGTTCGGCGTCGGCTTTGCCGAGACGATTGCAGGGACGACAATTACGGATTTATAGGGCGCTATCACGCATTAGCTGTTGGCAGCTAAGGCAATCGGCACTTGAGTGTCGCCTGAGCCGATGGGCGTTTTGAACCTTGCCGCATCGCGTGCCGGTGGCATCCCGAACAGCCGTGCATATTCGCGGCTGAACTGCGATGCGCTTTCATAACCCACCGTAAAGGCGATTGAAGCGGCATCGCGAGGCTCGAACAATAGCAACCAGCGAGCCCTGAGCAGACGCAGCCGCTTCTGATACTGAATGGGTGTCATGCCTGTGATGGATTTGAAATGCCGATAGAACGCCGCGACGCTCATATCAGTCATTGTCGCCAGTGGCTCGACGCGAAAGGGTTCTGTGTAGTGCTCACCGATCCATTGGGTGGCGCGGCGGATCTGCGCCAAACGTCCATCCGGACGAGCGATTTCACGCAGCATTGGCCCTAACGGTCCTTGCAAGACTCGAAACAGAATCTCTCGCTCAATCATCGGCGCCAGCACCGCTGCTTCGTTTGGGCGATCCATCAGCCGCATCATGCGTAACCAGCCATCGATCATTTCAGCAGTTGCTGTCACCGCAGAAAAACGACTTGTGGTTGGCTGCTCGGCCCTCAGGGTCTCGCCCGCCAGCAGTGTGGCGATGACGTTCGGGTCCAGGGTCAGGCTGATCGCAAGATAGGGCAGGCCCGGCCCGCTCGGATGAATCTCGCCGGTGGCGGGAACATCCACAGGCACGAGGAAATAGGTGATCGGCAAGTACTGCAAAACCTGATCGCCGATGGACAAGGTTTTGGCACCCTGGAGCACCAGGTGCAGCATCGGCTGATAAACCTGACTCGCACACGCCTCTGCCTGGACCATCGCCACCCGCGGCAGCCCGGTGTCCGTCCACTTGGTTTCTGCGCGCATTACAAGGCTGCGCAGTTCATCGATCGCATTGTTCATAGGCTTGAACATGGGCCACAGCCGCGGGCAAAGCAAGCTATGTGATAAGAATAGGCAAGCATCCGAGAACAACTGGCAAGCGTCTGGCCCTTTATAGCCCGAATACTGTGGGTAAGCGGCACGTTGCGCTCAGGCCCTTCCAACCTGGCATGTGCCAATGCGACACATCACTCAATTTCGGAAAAGGTCAGCCCCATGAAACTTGAAGGAAAAATCGCTGTTGTCACTGGCGCATCAAAAGGCATTGGTGCAGGCATCGCCAAAGCATTAGGTGCGGCGGGTGCCACGGTCATTGTGAACTATGCCACGAGCAAATCTGGCGCTGACGCGGTGGTTGCACAGATTCAGGAGCAGGGCGGTAAAGCCGTTGGCATCCAGGCAGATATGAGCAACGCCGCCGACGTGATCCGTTTGTTCGATACGGTCAAGGCCGACTACGGCACGTTGGATATTCTCGTCAATAATGCCGGTGTAGCGGTGTTCCAAATGATCGAAGACCTCACCGAGGAGGCGTTCCACCAGCAATTCAACGTCAATGTGCTCGGGTATCTTCTGGCGGTTCGAGAAGCCGTCAAGTTGCTTGGTCCATCGGCCAGCATCATCAACATCAGCTCTATCCTCAGCACCGATCCCTATTTGGCTTCAAGTGTCTATTCGGCCACCAAGGGCGCGGTCGATACGTTGACGTTCGCGTTGGCGCGAGAGCTTGGACCGCGAGGTATCAGGGTCAACTCGATCTTGCCCGGTCATACCAACACGCCAGCGACTGACGGTAACTTCTCCGGTGAGTTTGGCGAAAAACTGATCGCGGGCACACCGCTAGGCCGTTTCGGCGAGCCTGAAGACATTGCACCGCTGGCTGTGTTCCTGGCGTCCGAGGACTCGCATTGGGTAACAGGCGAATCCATCCGGGCTTCGGGTGGCGTCCGAGGGGTTGGTTACTAAACAAAACACCATCGATTAAAGCTGTGCACGATCACCCTGCCGCCTGCTTGCGATACCCCTTCGCCAGCTCCCGAGCCAGCACGACGAAATTTCGCATTGCCGGCGATTCGTTGTCCTGGCGGCAGGCCAGTGTCAGCGGTGCGACAAGGCGGGGGCGGGCGCCCAGGATGCGGCGGTAGACGACACTTTCCCGGTGTATGTCGCGCATCGAGGCCGGGACTACTGAAACCCCCTCACCAGCCGCCACCAGGCTGACATTGGTCAGCATCCTTTCCACTTCGAAGGCGACTCGCGGTTCGAAGCCGATCGCCTCGCAGGCGCGCAACAGATTGGCGTACATCCCCGGCGCACCGGGCCGACGAACCAGGATAAAGGGCTCGTCGCGCAGGGCCCGTAGCTCGACGGCATCGGGGTGCTCGGCCAGTGCGGGGTGGCCGACCGGCAAAACCATCAATAATTCCTCCACCAGCAGCCGGTGGAACTCGATCCCGTCTGGTCGGCTGACGGGGGCGCGAAGGATGCTCACGTCCAACTGGCCGGCGCTGGCACGTTCGGTCAGGCGTCCGGCGTTGCCTTCGGCGAGCGTGATCGCCACCGCCGGATACTGTTCGCGAAAGGCCCGGATGATGCGCGGAATCAGCGGGTGCGCCGCGGCTGACGAGGTGAAGCCAATCGCCAAGGTGCCTTCGACGCCCTTGGCCACCCTCGCAGCCCGACGCGAACCGTCCTGCACACGGGCCAGGATGGCCTTGGCCTCTTCCAGAAACACTGCGCCGCCGGTGGTCAGGTCCGCGCCTTTGGGGTGGCGTATGAACAATTCGAACCCGAGTTCCGTTTCCAGCGCGCGGATCTGCTGGCTCAGCGGCGGCTGTTGCATGTTCAGGCGCGCGGCGGCGCGGGTGAAATGCCCTTCCTCGGCGACCATGACGAAATAGCGGAGATGGCGAAGTTCCATATGAACGAGAGTCCTGGAGGGGTTGGAGCAGATCGGTGGCGCAACTACAGCCTCTGATCGGTTAGGATACGGGGCACTGAAGCGACTAAAACAACAATATTGCGCGACGGCCCATGATTTTAGCCAAGCTATACCGCAACGATACCCTGCTGATCCTGATCGCGATTGCCCTGGGCATATCGCTCGGTGTCGTGCAGCCGCAATGGGCGATGCGGATGAAACCGCTGAGCGATGTTTTTCTCGGCGTCATCGGCCATGCGGTGCCGCTGGTGATGTTCGTGCTGGTGGCTTCTGCGGTGGCGGGCTTCGGCGAACGCGGCCAAAAGACTCGATGCGCCAGCCGCGTGCTGGCGTACTTCCTGCTGATGACTGTGCTGTCGCTGATCACCGGGGCGGCACTGGCGATATTGCTGGCGCCTGGTGTTGGCGCTGAGTCGCTCCCGGCTGCCATCGCACGGCCGCTTAGCGATCTGCCCTCGGCGCTGATGACCAGCCTGGCTCGGATAATGGGTCATACCGTCATTCTTCCGGTGTTGTTGGCTGCGTTGGTGTTCGGCCTGGTGATTGGCTATGCCGGTGATGCGGGCGAGCCGTTGCGCCGCCGCCTGGATGCGTTGGTTGGCTGGCTGCTATGGGCGCTGCGCAAGGTGCTCAAGTTCGCGCCGCTGGCTGCCTTCGGGGCGATGGCCTTCACGGTGGGGCGCTATGGGCCAGGATCCGCCTGGTCGCTGCTCAAGTTCGTCGGCACGGTCTACTTCGCCTGTTTGCTGTTTGTCACCCTGGTGCTGGGCCTGACGGCGCGGTGCGCCGGTTTCGGGTTATTGCGTCTGATCGCCTACATCAAGGCCGAACTGTGTCTGGTGGCCTTTACCGGCGCTTCGGTGGCGGCGGTGCCAGGGTTGATCGAAAAGCTCGAACGGGCCGGTTGTGATCGTCGAGTGGTGCGGCTGGTGCTCAGCACCGGCTACACCTTCAATCTCACCGGTTCGAACATCTACCTGACCTGTGCCCTGGTGTTTCTCGCCCAGGCCGCTGGCGTCGTGCTGGATGGGCCGCTATTGGTGATGCTGTTGTTGGTGACGCTGGTGACCTCGATGGGGTCGACCAGCGCGGCAGGCTCTGCCTTTCTGACGCTGGCGGCCACGGTCGCGGGCCTGAATCTGGTGCCGCTGGAAAGCATCGGCCTGTTGCTCGGCGTCGAGCGGCTGATGAAATGCCGATCACTGACCAACGTGATCGGCAACAGCCTGGCATGTGTGGTGATCTCGGCCTGGAGTGGTGCGCTGGACCGCCTGGCCCTGCGCGAGGCGCTGATGCCCGGCAGGAAGGCGGCGCTTCCCGACGCCGTGGCCGGGAAGCGCTAAGGCTCAGTTCTTCAGCAGTGTGCCAAAGGCATCGCCCAGGGTGGCCTCGGCCTTCGCCAACCGCTCACGGCGACCATTGGCCCAGTGCTGATCCCCGGCCAGCGCGTCGTTTGCCTCCTTGAGCATGCGCTTGACCTCGGCCGGTTGCGGGCCGCCCGTGCCGACGCGGGTCTTGACCATGTTCTGCGGCGACAGGGTGGCCCGCAACGCCGACTCGCTCAGTGGCAGGGTAGCGGTCTTCCAGTTGTACTTCTGCGCCGCTTTGGTGAACAGCCGCTGCGCCTCGGCATAGGGGAAGTTGGCCGGCACGAAACCCTCCTTGCGTGCTTGACCGACCACCATCGAGGCGAAACTGTGACCGATGCGAAAGGGCACCTTGTGCTCACGCTCCAGGGTATCGGCCAGCTCCATTGAGGTGGTCCATTCGCCTTCCAGCTCCTCCAGCGCACGCTGCGGATTGATCACCAGCGCATCCAGGACGTGGCGCGTGCGGACGAACATTTGCTGCGCATTATCGAACAGCCCGAGCGCGTCGAAGGCGAACTTGTAGTCGGTCATCCCGGTGGTGACGTTGTGCGCACGCAGGGTGACGGTCTGGGCAAGACCGACCACATCGGTGGCCGACTCCCGCGCGCGCATGATCAGGCCCGGGTTGCGCTTCTGCGGCATGGCACTGCTGGTGTAGGTGGCGCCTTCCTCAAGCAGCAGCCAGGGGCGAATCTGATGATATTGCGTATGGATGTCGCCCAGCATCGCGCCGATACGGATCGCCGAGGATGAGGCAATCCCGGCCGCCTCGATGGGGATGTCATAGGTCGAGACCTGTCCGGCATCCAGCGAGTTTTCGCGCACGCCATCGAAGCCGAGCAGTTCGGCCAGGCGCTCGCGGTTGAGTGGCCAGCCGGAATTGGCCAGCACCGCCGTGCCCATAGGGCTGAGATTCAGACGCTTGTACAGCTCGCGAATACGCTGGGCGTCGCGCTCGAACGCGGCCTCGTAGGCCAGCAGGTAATGGGCGTAGGTGATCGGCTGCGCCTGCACGCCATTGGTGTAGGCGGGGATCAGCGTGTCGACATTATCCTTGGCCAGCTTCAGCAGTTGCGCGCGGGTGTCATTCATCGCGTCGGTGTAATCCAGCAGTTGGCTGCGCAAGGTCGCGAGACGGTAGGTGGCGTACATGTCCTGGCGACTGCGGCCGGAGTGGATCAGCGAGGCCTGCGGGCCGATCTTGTCGATCATGATGCGCTCGATCTGCAGCACGTCGCTGGGCTTCTTGCCGTCCGGTTTACCGGCCTGATCAATCACGTACTGAACGCCGCGGGCGATCTCTTGCCCCTGCTGGCGGCTTACGATGTTTTCTTCGGTCAGCATGACGATGGACGCCTTGTTGATCCGGTTGACCCAGGTGAACTGGTTGTCGTGCTTGCTCGGCTTGGCCGCGGCACGATCGACCGTCGCGCCGATCTTCGCCGCCTCGGCCGCGCATTCGGCCGTGGTGCGGCAGGGCAGGTCGCCCGTGTCTGCCGCCTGTACGCTCAGATGGGGAGTGGCCAGGGCGAAGGCCACGGCCAGGGAAAGCAGTGTCTTGTGCAGAATCATGATGAATATCCTGTTCAGCGAGACCGTCGCCCGCTCGGGCAACGGTACGGTGTGGGCGGGTTTTAGAGCAGCGACAACGTGTAGCTGAGGATGAAGCGGGTCTGATCGATGTCATTGCCCGTGCTTCGGTAGGTGCCGTTGCGCAGCTTCACGCCGAAGTTCTTCAGAGCACCTTGCTGGAACACGTAGCCGATGTCGGTATTGCGCTCCCACTCATGGCCGTCACGTCCGCCAGGGCCGTCGAAGCCGTCGCCACGCACATAGCGGGTCATGAAGTTCAGCCCAGGCAGGCCCACGGCTGCGAAGTCATAGTCGTAGCGCAACTGCCAGGACTTCTCGCCGGGGCTGGCGAAGTCCGGCGAGATCATTACGTAGTTCACCAGATACGAATTGGTGCCATTGATATGCGGGAAGCCTGTTTCGCCCTGCATCTTCTGGTACGCCGCAGCGAACGCGTGACCGCCAAGCTCATAGGTGAACTTGGCACCGAAGGCATCGTTGTCGACGTTGGTGTTGCCTGCCTCGGTGGAACGGGCGAAGCGCAGATCGCTCTTGAACGCCTGGTCCTCGCCCAGCGCCAGCACATGCGCCAGGTTGAAGATGTGCTGCTTGTAGTTCTGATCCAGATGGCCGTAGTGATAGCCCGTGGTCAGTTTGGGCGTCCAACGATAGCTGGCGCTGGCGAAATCGAACTGGTCGCTGGCTTGACCGCCTCTGATACCCTTGCCGGCCACCAGCATGTCCTCATTGGCGGCGGAGTTGCGCAGGCTGTTCTGGGTCAGGCGACCCGTATTCAGCGTCAGCCCGTCGATTTCCCGCGAGGTCAGCATCCCGCCGCGAAAGGTCTGCGGCAGCAAGCGCGAATCGTTGGGCAACACCGTCGGCAGCTTTGGCACCAACGTGCCGGCGAACAGCGTGGTCTTCGAATAACGCGCCTTGGCAGTCACGCCTAACTGGCTGTACTCATCCGGTGCCTTGTCATCGCCGACCGGCAACAGGCCAGAGTTCTGCCGGTCCGGCCCCGAGTCGAGCTTGACCCCCAGCAGGCCAATCGCATCAATACCAAACCCCACCGGCCCTTCGGTAAATCCGGACTCGTATTTGAGTAAAAAGCCCTGCGCCCATTCTTCGCGTTTCGACTGGTTGGCGTCTTCCTGTCGGTAATCGGCGTTGAAGTAGAAGTTGCGAAGTTCCAGCGATGCCTTGCTGTCGGCAAGAAAGTCGGCCATGACCACACCCGGCAAACCCGCGCCCAGCGCAGCGACCGCAATTGCCGCGGCGAGCGGCTTCGGTGACCTGTGCATTGATGTCTCCTGATTATTTTTATTGGAGGTGGACGCCGCAGACAGAAGGCCACGCAGCGTCCGGGCGAATGCTAGTCACCGGGGTGGGGGAATTGAAAATATATGTTATGTACTGAGTTCAGATGTTTTGCATATGGTTAAGGCGGGTTGGTTTTTTTAGCGGGCTACTGACCGTGCTCATTGGGTTGAAAGCCTTTGTTTCTATCGTCGACTCACATCGCACTTGAGTCTGAGACACGTGCAGTTCGCACAAATAACGCGTGTACCTTCTCCCAAAAATTCCCCCCGAGTACAAAAAAGCTGCCAATCAGCATGACGTCACCCAACAATTGGGCCTGCCAGAGGTTCGGTCTGAGACCTGGCCAGAAGGCATCGACGTAAGGCTCGAGAAATGAGCAGATCAACGGCAAGCAGAACATCACGATGCCGATTCGATGACGAACCGGGCCAACTTCGTCCTCCATGGAAGGCACAAGCCCGGACACGTAACCGACCAAGCTGCGCTTCAACTGCTGGAAGCCGGCCTTGCCCATGACGGCGATGACGAGAATCAGCAGGACTTTGTTGCTGATAAACAGGACCCCAGTCAGCGCTGCGATCTTTGAACCAGGCACATCGAGCGCCGCCGCGACCGGCACCATTAACCAGGAGCCTAGCATCAGACAAATGATGGCTATACCCAGTTTGAATCGCCATTTAGCGGTATGGGGAGCGTTCATGGTTGCCGTACCTTTTTGACTGGACTTATCAAATGTGACGATGCTTGAAGAGCTTAGCAGTCTGCGGGCGATCAGGGCGTCTATGCTCCTGTAGTCTTCCTTGACTGGGAAAAACGCATGCATCTGACGCGATCGGGCCAACTGCTAGTGTTTGGAGTGCTCGGCTTGAGTGGCTGCGTGCGCCTGGGGCCAGACTTTCAGTCACCGAGGGAGGCGTGGCCAGGACATTGGACGACTCCTGCCCTTGAGCAAGTCAGCCAACGCAGCCGGACCCCGGACTTTCGTCAATGGTGGCAAGTTTTCGGCGACCCGGTCCTCAATCGTTTGATTGCTGAGGCGGATGCCAACAATTCAGACCTTAAAGTTGCCGGTCTGCGGGTGATTGAGGCGCGGGCCCAGCTGGGTATCGCCCAAAGCGGGCGTTACCCACAACTGCAGCAAGCCAGCGCCGACAGTCTGTACTTCAACCGTAATCAATCCGGCGGGAGTCATGCGCAAAACAGTCATTTCTGGCAATACAGTGCGGGGTTCGACATTGGGTGGGAGTTGGACTTCTGGGGGCGTTTCAGTCGCGCCATTGAATCATCCGATGCCAGTTACTTCGCCGCCCAGGCCAATTTCGAAGACGGGCTGGTTCTGCTACGCGCCCAACTGGCCAGTACTTACTTTTCGCTGCGTACCACCGAAGCACGTTTGCGTGTGGCTAAGGAAAACGCCAAACAGCAAAAGCGTAACTTCGAGATAACCGAGAGGCTATTCAAGAGCGGCCAGAATGCAGAGCTCGACCTGCAACAAGCCAGAACCCAATACCTGGGCACCCTCAGTACCATCCCCGACTTCGAGGATCAGGTTTTGCGTACCCGTAATTCGTTGGCGGTACTGATTGGGCGGCCGCCCGGCGCTCTACCGCAACTGGTCGAGAATGAAGGATGGATTCCGCTGGTGGATCGTACCGTGCTGCAGGATGTACCGGCTAATCTGCTGCTGCGCAGGCCCGACGTGCGTGCAGCTGAGCTCAATGTCGCGGCTCAGTCGGCCCTGATCGGTGTGGCCGAAACCGATTTCTATCCGTCGCTGACCTTGCTGGGCAGCATCGTTTGGACGACTGATACGCTCAATGGCACGCCCAGGAGTCTGGACCTGATCGGTGGCCCGAGTTTGCGCTGGAATCTGTTCGACCATGGCCAGATCAGTAACAACGTGCGCGTGCAGGATGCGCGGTTGCAGCAACTGATCGAAGGTTACCGCGAAAAGGTGCGCCAAGCTGCACGCGAGGCAGATGACGCAGCCAACGGACTGATCAAGTCCCTGGAGCGCGAAGCCATCCTGCGTGAGGCCGAAGTCGCCGCCAAGCGCTCACTGGTGCTGGCCAACGCCCTGTATCGGGAAGGGTATTCGGACTTCCAGCGGGTGCTCGACGCGCAACGCGCGCTGCTGGAGCAACAGGACAATTATCTGGTCAGCCGCAGCAATGCCGTCAGCAATGTGATTGCCCTATACAAAGCGTTGGGCGGTGGTTGGTACAGCGTCCGACCGAAAGTTGATCCGGCCACCCGCCAGCAAATGGAAACGCGCACGGACTGGGGCAATTTGTTGGATGAGCCTTCAGCAGCGGAACCCAAACAGGTCAACCATCATGAGTGAAACCGCGCAGTCCTCCCCCGATGCCTCTTCCCCCGAGGCGCCAGAACCGCCAGTTGAACCCGGCTCAAAAGGCATCAAGTGGGTACTGATCTTAATCACCTTGAGTCTGGCCTGGTACTTGTTGGCTGACCGCTTTACGCCTTATACGCAACAGGCTCGAGTAGGTGCCTTTGTGATTCCGGTGGCTGCGGAAGTGGCTGGTCGAGTCATCCGCGTCAACGTGCGGAACAATCAGGACGTCAAGGCAGGAGATGTGCTGTTCGAAGTGGATCCTCAGCCATATCAGATTGCCGTCGACCGTGCGCGTGCAGATCTTGAGTCCACCCGTCGACAGATCGGTGCCAGCACCGCCGGCATAGTCGCGGCACAAGCCAATGTGCGAGCGGCCCAGGCGAATGAACTCAAGGCGCAGCAGGATAACCAGCGGCTCGAGGGTTTGTACCGCGAAGACCCTGGCACCATTTCCGTACGCTTGCTCGAAGTATCTCGTGCCAACTACCAACAAGCGGTCAGCCAGGTTGCCGCCGCCCGTGCCGAGGTCCAGCGCGCGCGCGAGCAAGAGGGTGGCAGTGCGGAAAACAACGCGTTGCTGCGCAGCGCCGCCACCGCGTTGTCGAAAGCTGAACTCGATCAGGCTAATACACAGATTCGCGCACGTTCGGCAGGTTTGATCACCGATCTACGCACCGACGCCGGGCAGTTCGCAGCCATCGGCAGCCCCGTCATGACCCTGATCGCCATCCATGATGTATGGATCAGCGCAGACATGACCGAGAACAACCTCGGTCTGGTCAAGCCCGAGACGCCGGTTGCGATCGTTCTGGATGCATTGCCAGGCGAAGTGTTCGACGGGCGTGTACGCAGTGTCGGCTACGGTGTCAGCGTGGGTCCGACGACGGCGCCCGGTACATTGCCAACTGTGCAGAACAGCCGGGATTGGCTTCGTCCGGCACAGCGTTTTCCAGTGATCATCGAATTTTCCGAGGAATCAATGGCCAGGCTGCGTGACACTCGCGCAATACGTGCCGGTGGCCAAGCCGAGGTCATGGCTTTCCCCTCTCAAAGCAACCCGCTGAACCCACTGGGCCGTCTATTCCTGAGGCTGATGAGTTGGCTGTCTTATGTCTACTAAGCGGACGCCGAGGACTCAGCGGGCGTTACGCCTGGCTACAGGCACCGCGCTGTGCCTTGCGGTCAGCTTCGGCGTGGCCTTGCCGATTCCCTTTATCGCGCCCGTGCTTGCTGTACTTTTGATCGCCACCCTCAATCGTCCGTTGCAACTCAAGGCCGGACTGACACTTGCACTGGCAGCGATGTTGACCACCGGTGTAGGCCTATTGCTTATCCCAATCCTGCGCTACTACCCGTTCAGCGGCATTCTCCTGGTCGGCGTGAGCCTGTTCCTGGTTTTTCGCTTGGGTCTGCGTGGCGGCAATAACCTGATCGTCACGTTTCTGGTGATCGGCCTGACCATGATCTCCTCAGCTGGCTTCGTCGATTTTGACTTGGCGATGATGATCATCGGTGCATTAGTTAAAGGTTTGATCCTCGCCGTCATGGTGCTGGCGATAAGTCATTGGCTGTTTCCCGAGTCAGCCAATACTCCGTCACCACCCGCGGCCACGGCCTTGCGAGCGGAAGACGTCGACAGGGTAGCGCTGCGGGCAGCGCTGATTGTATTACCGGCGTTTCTGGTGGCCCTGATTGATCCGGCCAGTTACCTGCCCATTGTCTTGAAAGCGGTCAGCCTGGGTCAGCAGAGTTCCGCAACGACGTCGCGTAATGCCGCTCGCGAATTGCTTGGCTCGACCTTGTTGGGAGGCCTGCTGGCAGTGTTGTTCTGGTGTGCACTGAGCCTCTTTGTACACCTATGGATGTTCTTCCTTTGGATGCTGCTGTTCGGCCTCATGCTGGCGCGCAAACTATATGGGCTAAGCCCCACACGCTTAAGCCCAGGGTTTTGGCTCAACAGCTTGATCACGCTGATTATTCTGCTGGGCCAGTCGGTTCAAGACAGCATTGCAGGCAAGGACGTCTACACGGCGTTTGCCGTACGCATGGGACTGTTCATTCTCGTGACGCTGTATGCCTGCCTGATGGTTCATATTCTGGATCAGCGACAACCAAGACAAGCTCAAGAGTTAATCTGATTGAATAAAACGCCTCATGGGCAATCCTTGCGATGAAGTCCTCAGAAAATATGGCAAGGGTAGCAAAAGCGTTTGCCTACTTTGGGTCGATGCGGTCTTTCGTGAAAGGCAACTATTAACCCAGAGCGGCCGGTGGGACAGACAGAAACCGGCCAGTAGCGGTCATTTACGTCTATCGTGTTAGTCCGTGCATGAGAATTCAGACAGTGGAGTGATTTCGGCTGCTTTTTAGCCCAATACCCTCACGCTAAAGGGGGCCCCCAGAGGCACCATTTTCAGTTAGTACTTCCAGCGCCATGACTACTGAACTAGAGCCGAAGAGCGTGACAACACCATCGCAGCTTCCATGAGAAGGTTTTCTTTGGTAGGGAGTGGCTGATCAAATGGGGTGGTTGTGGCGCTGATATTTTTTTCTATTGGCTGCATCCAGTCCGTCCTCTGGCGGGTAGTACAGGTAGTAGCCACAGCGCTGCTGAACTGATCACCTTCTGGAGAGATTGCATGAACACTAAACGATTCCTCTGCATTGTCAGTACTACTCTTGCAGCTACCTGCTTGTTGGGCACTGTGCCAGCAGCCTATGCGCAAACAGGTCTGCCCGAGAGCATAAAGGTCCCGGACGGCCATAAAATCGCGCTGGAGACCGTGGGTACGGGCGAAATCACCTATGAGTGCCGCGACAAGGCTAACTCCGTTGGCCAGACTGAATGGACTTTCGTCGGCCCCAAAGCGGTACTGAATGACCGCAGCGGCAAACAGGTTGGCACTTATTTCGGGCCACCGGCTACATGGCAAGCCAAAGACGGCTCTAAAATCACCGGGACGCAACTGGCGGTTGCCCCCTCAAGTACCGGTGACCTCCCTTATCAGTTGGTCAAGGCTAACCCCGCTGAAGGTAAAGGCGCGATGAGCGGCGTCAGTTATGTCCAGCGGGTGGCCGTTAAAGGCGGTGTCGCGCCCATGACCAAGTGCTCCGCCGCAAACAAAGGCAAACGGGAAGTAGTGAAATATCAGGCCGATTATATTTTTTGGGCCGCCAATTAAGTCTACGATTCGGAGCAGGATGTCAGCGCACAAAGTCGTCTACGCTGCTCCCATGGAGCCCCAGCCTTTGGGCTGGGGTATTGACTACCTACTGACGGCTGAAGAACTTGTCCTTGCCTGAGCCCCTTTTTGACTATGAAGCTTGTTTGATTGCTTGTGCTCGAGGCGAGCAGCAGGCACTGCGCAACTTGTATGAGCAGGAAAGTGCTCGTCTTCTGGGTGTTGCCAGGCGAATCGCTCGTGATAACGCCCTGGCCGAAGATATCGTGCACGATGTCTTTATCAGGATATGGACCCGTGCCGCCAGTTTTGATCCAGCGAGAGGCTCTGCGCGTGGCTGGATCTTTAGCGTGACGCGGCATTTGGCGCTCAACTTCATGCGTGATAACGCCAGAGAGGTACAGGTCAGCGAGCACAGCGAATTGGCGCAGCAAGCGTTGGCGTCCATGGATATATCGCTACAGAGTGTAGACACCTTCGATTTTCGAGTTCGGTCTGGGCGTATCTATAGGTGCCTTGAGCAACTGGAGCCGGTGCGACGCAACTGCATACTTCATGCGTATGTAGACGGCTATTCTCATTTGGAAATATCGCGAAAACTGGACGCCCCGCTGGGGACTGTCAAAGCCTGGATCAAACGCAGTCTGGTGGTATTGCGGGAGTGCATGGGATGACCATAAGCCCAGAGGATGACAGCCACGACCGCATTGACGAACTGGCGAGTGAGTATGTGTTAGGCACGTTGCCAGCCGAGCAACGCATTGAGGTACAAAAGCGTCTCGCTCAGGAGGCCGATTTGCGCGCGGCTGTGGATGCGTGGGAACGGCGGTTGCTTGCCTTGACCGAACTGGCTGAACCGCAAACACCTACTCCACTGCTCTGGGGGCGAATCGAGCGTAGCTTGAACAGCAATGACCGGCGAGCACTGCGGGTGACGACCACTGCGCAGCAGATCCCATGGTGGAACCTTGTACCGTTATGGCGTGGGCTTGCGGCAGCAGGTCTTGTCTCAACGTTGTTGCTCGGAACAATCCTTCTGACACGAACCGCCCCGGTGACTACCTACCTGGTCGTTCTGGTGGCTCCGCAGAACCAAGCGCCCGGCTGGGTCATTCAGGCGAGCAATCCAAAGGAAATCCAGTTGATACCGTTGGGGGTTGCGCAAGTCCCAACCGACAAAGCACTTGAGTTCTGGACCAAAGCAGACGACTGGCAAGGACCGGTATCCCTTGGATTGGTCAAACCTGGGCAAACGCTTTCAGTCCCTCTGAATAAATTGCCGCCGCTGGAACCCAACCAGCTCTTTGAACTGACCTTGGAGAACCCCAACGGCTCGCAAACTGGCAAACCCACAGGACCCGTGCAGTTCATTGGTCGTGCCGTTAAAGTGATCTGACGAACACATCATGACTTGGTTTTCGATGTTTACTTTGGATCAATTTTGGTTAATGCGATCGGATGAAATGGACCGATTCTGTTGAAAAAATCGATCCTGGTTTCCGCGGTAGAAAATTACGCGCTTGAGATTGAAATCTTTACATCGAGCAGAGGATGCCGGGCTCAGATTCGAGTAGCAGGGACGCTCCGCGTTCCGCTTCTGGAAGGTGAGGCGGAGTGTGGGAACGATCCAAAAAGGGTTTTGACACACTCTTGGCCGGAACTCCTCGTCGATCAACTTCCGCAGCTGCCGCAGGCTGGTTGCATCGGTAGCAGCGTAGAAGGTCGTCCAGGAACCTTCTTCGTTTCGTAAAGTGGCAACCAGACTGAGCCGTGTCTATTGTTTTTGGCGACAGATTGCTATCGGAGGCATGGACATGAGTCAGAGCATCTCGCCCACAGCTTCAGCTGTGGGGAACATGGGCATGGTAGCCACGACCTTATGGGGCTCGGACAACATCGGCGGTATCACGGTCGATCCGGACGGTGCTATCTGGCTGGGCGCTTACAGTCGCCTGGGGCTGGGAGGCGAAGAGGATTCAGGCTTCACCGGCAGCCTGGTCCGGTTCAATGCCAACGGTAGCCTGGACCGCAACTACAGTGGAGACGGTAAATCCCTCCTGCCTGTGTCGCTCGATATCGAGGACGGCGGTAATGCTGCGGTGCAGCCGGGAGGGGGCTATCTGGTGGCGCAATACGTGAAAGTAGGCGACGCCTGGTTGTCGGGCATAACGCGTACCTTGGCCGACGGCAGCCTCGATACGAGTTTCGGGAACGGCGGCACCGCGATAGTGCCTTTCTACTGGAATGACTCTCTAGGCCAGCAAGCGTCGTTCTCGGTACAGCGCGACGGCAGCTTTTTCGCGAGCGCTGCGTATCCCTCTGGGGAGATCTATATCGCCCGCTTCGACGCGACAGGGGCCTTGGTATCGTCTTTCGCAGAGGCTGGGGTCCTGCACCTACCGGCGTCCGTCGGCATTCAACCCAGCGGCACGATCGACGTTTCGCTGCAGGGAGACGGGAAGGTATTGGTCACGGGGCGAGATACGCTGACCCGCCTCAACCAGGACGGTACCCTGGATAGCAGCTTTGCCAACGGCGGCAGCCTGGCCCTGGATGTTCACGCAGACGCCCTCGTCATCCAGGATGACGGCAAAATCCTGCTGGCGGGCGCCTCGGGCGGCGTGGCGAGCGTCATTCGACTCAACGCCGACGGCTCCCTCGACAGCGATTTCGGTGATCAGGGTCGGGTAAGTTGGGGCTCGCAAAGCGCGCCTTTCGCCGTAGCCGACATGATCGTGCTGGCCGACGGCAAGCTGTTGATCGGCGCAATGCAAGGCACGAGCGCGGACGGCTATCTGGCTGCCTTGGTTCAGTTGAACCCCGACGGTAGCCTGGACCACAGCTTTGGCAACCCCGATGACGGCTATTACCACCTTGACGGTGGCCGCGATGATGACTTCTTGCTGGGTACCGACTCATTCGATGATGCGATCGTTGGCGGGGCCGGTAACGATCTGCTCGATGGCCAGCAAGGTCGCGACCTGCTGACAGGCGGTGCCGGGGCCGATACGTTCCGTTACGAGTCAGTCTCAGATAGCTACCGAACCGCAACCACGGCCCATAGCGACCGAATCACCGACTTCGACCCCAACACCGATACGATCGACCTCTCGTCCATGGGCTTGCTCGGCCTGGGCAATGGACATGACGGAACGCTGGCGATACGGGTCAATGAAAGCGGGACGCGGACTTACCTCAAAAGTTTCGATGCCAACGCGGATGGGGAACGCTTCGAATTGGTCTTCGACGGTGACTTGGGCCAAACGCTGAATGAAACCAACCTCCTGTTCCAGCACGCCAGTTTGATGGGCACCGAAGAGGCTGATCGTTTACAAGGCAACGCTCGAGGCGAAATCATCGAAGGGTTGGCGGGCGATGATCGCCTTTATGGAGCGTTAGGGAATGATGTATTGGTTGGCGGAGAGGGTCGGGACCTATTGGTGGGTGGCGGTAACAACGATGTGTTCCGCTTCGACGCACTGAGCGACAGCTACCGTACCGCCACTGAAAACCACACTGATCGCCTGATTGACTATACCGCGGGTGAAGACACTATCGATTTGTCCGCCTTGGGCTTTACCCGGCTGGGGAATGGTTACAACGGCACGTTGGACGTGGTGGTCAATGAAGCCAAGAACCTGACTTACTTGAAGAGCTACGAAGCCGACGCCAATGGGGCTCGATTCGAGCTGAGCTTGGCAGGAGACCACTCCGGTTACCGCAACCTGGACATCATCTTCGCCGAGCCCCCGGGAGATGAGGTCTTTCAATTGATCGGAGTGGCTGACCTCTGGGTGTAGAACGCAAACCTGGTTATTCCTTGCCTTTGGCAGCTTGCTTAGCGGTCTAGGGCATTGCGGGTTCCTTTCGAGGCGATGGTGGGGGAGGCGCTGAGTCAGGCCGATCGAAACTCGACCGTCAGATGGCAGACTTCGTGAACCGGCTTGAGGCGTTCACGAATGCTGTCGGCGCTCGCAGTGGCGTGACCAACGACGCTGACGACGGCCGCATGGGCTTGTGGTCCAACCCGCCAGACTCAAACCAAGTCTTCAGGCTGCATGGTCAAAATGATTTTCCCGACGTTCTCGCAAGATTCCATCCGGCGATGTGCATCGGCGGCACGTGACAACGGGAACGTGCTGTCAACGACAGGCTCGAGGCTTGCTGCACCATCGAAGCGATCAAGCCAATGCTCACGGAAGCGCCTGATCATGTCGTGCTTCTCCGGCTGCGTGCGGGACTTCATGACCGTGCCAATGATTTGCAAGTGACGGTAGAGGATATGCTCCAGCTCTATAGTTACTTTGCCGCCACCGCCGAGGATGCCAACCTGAATCAGGCGGCCGCCATGCGCAAGGGATGCGACGTTGCGTGCGAAGTAGGGCTCGCCGATAAAGTCGATGACGATATCGACGCCTCTACCGTTGGTTTTATCGGCAATGACGTCGGCGAAGTCCTGTGTCTTGTAGTCAATCGCGACATCTGCCCCCAAGTGCTCGACGCGAGACAACTTGCTGCCTTCAGTTGTCGCATACACCGTGGCGCCTGTGGCGTAAGCCAGCTGCACGGCGGCAGACCCAACGCCTCCAGCAGCAGCGTGAATCAGCACCGAGTCGCTGGCCTTGAGCCGAGCCAGATGCATCATCGCTTCATGGGCGGTGACGAATACCTCCGGAATTGCTGCCGCGTGCACATAGTCCAGCTGGGCAGGGATGTGCATGGCCATGCGGTAGTCGATTCGAGCCAGTTCGGCATAGGCGCCGCCTCCAACAACGCCCATCACTCGATCACCCACCTCAAATCCGATCACCTCACTGCCTGCATCAATCACCTCTCCGGCGATCTCCAGCCCGATGATCGGGGAGTCACCGAAATTAGGATGGCCATAGCCACCCGTTCGATGAGTCAGATCCGCACGGTTCACCCCCGCGGCATAGACACGCACTAGCAGGTCGGTAGGACGCGCTTCAGGAGTGGCAACCTCTGCGAGTTCCAGGACGTCTGCGGCACCAAATTCTCTGATGTTGATGGCTTTCATGCTTGGTTGTTCTCCGATTCGGTAAACGTGGCGTTGGCGATAGCAGACGCGGTAATGGCGCCAGGGAATCCCACGTAGAAAGCTAAGTGCGTGATCGCCGCTGCAATTTCGTCATGGTTAACGCCATTGCCCACCGCCCGGCGTAAATGAGCGGGCAATTCTTCCGAGTGGCCCCCGGCGATCAATGCGGCCACGGTGATCAGGCTGCGGTCGCGGGGGGACAATGCCGGATCGCTCCAGATCTGCGGATAAAGCGTTGAGTCGACGAACTGCGACAGCTTGGGAGTGAATGCGCGCGCCGCTTCGCGGGGACTGCTGAAATTGATCTTGGACATGGGAGTTACCCTTAAACCTGGCTGATGAATTTGTGGGTCAGATAGTGCTCGATGCCTTCAATGCCGCCTTCCGAGCCATGACCGCTTTCTTTCATGCCGCCGAACGGAAGCTCGGTGGCGACGATGCGGTATTGGTTGATCCCGATCATTCCGGCCTCCAATCCGTCAGCGACGTCAATTGCGGTTCGCGCACTGGATGTGAATGCGTACGCTGAGAGCCCGTAGGGCAGGCGGTTCGCTTCTTTCAGTCCATCCGCCAATTCATCGAACGGCATCAGTACTGCGATGGGGCCAAAGGGTTCTTCGTGCATGACTCGGGCGTTCAGCGGCACATCCGCCAGAACGGTGGGCTGGAAGAAGAAACCTTCACGTGACAAGGCTTCGCCCCCGACCAATACCCGAGCACCTTTCTCGACGGCATCGGCCACCAGTTCTTCCATCTTTGCCAATTGCCTTGGGTTGGCCAAAGGGCCCACTTGAGTGTCTGGATGCAGGCCATCACCGATTCTCAGGGCTTTGGTTGCAGCGACAAAGTGATCGACAAATGCTTGATAGGCACTGCGCTGGATCAGAAAACGAGTGGATGAAATGCACACCTGTCCGGTTCCGCGAAACCGATTCGCGGCACCTTCGGTTGCAGCTTTTTCAATATCTGCATCTGCGAATACGAGCACGGGGCCGTGCCCACCCAACTCAAGGGTGATGGGCTTAACGCCTTCGGCAGCTCGGGCAGATAGCAGGCGACCGATGGGCACTGAGCCGGTAAAGGTGACTTTTCGAATGATCGGTGAGGCGATCAGTTGGCTGGACACTTGATCCGGTACGCCGAAGACCACCTGCAGCACCCCTTTGGGCAAGCCCGCATCGTCGAGCGCACGAGCCAGGGCCAGCGCTGTGGAGGGACTTTCTTCACCTGGCTTGAGGATAACGCTGCACCCGGCGGCCAAGGCTGCCGAGAGCTTGCGGGCTGGAGTAATGGCCGGGAAGTTCCAGGGTGTGAACGCTGCCACTGGGCCGATGGCCTGGCGTTTGACTAGCTGGAGTACGCCAGGACGGTTGGCCGGTACCACACGGCCATCAATACGCCGGGCGCTCTCGGCGAACCACTCGAAGTATTCCGCCGCACGTATCACTTCATCCATGCTTTCACCCAGCGGCTTGCCTTCTTCCAGTGTCATTTGCGCGGCGATGTGCGGTGCTCGTTCAATGATCAGGTCGGCGGCCCGTTTGAGGATTTTTGCGCGTTTGTCAGGTACGGTCTGGCGCCATTGTTCGAAGCTCAGTCGAGCCACCTCAAGGGCGTTATCAAGGTCACCTGCGGTGGCGAGGGGGACGCGCCCGATAATCCGTCCGGTTGCCGGGTTAACGACAGCAGCAGTGTCGCGCCCTTGGTCACTGATCCATTCACCACCGATGAAAAGATAAAGCGGGTCGTAGGGAGTGTTCATGATGTGGCCTTCATTTGGTTGTCAGGGTTTGGTATGACGCTCGGCGCCTCAGTGGCTTTGCCGCAGGCCTGTTGAGGCGGCCTGTGCAACCAAGTCTATGGAAGGCGACACCGTTGATTTAGTCGGCCCAGAGGGAATCATTGTTGTCAGCAGAGGTAATATCGAGCATCGGGCCGAGCGTGTAGCATCATGGAAAAATGCGTGTTGTCACGGGTATGCGTCAGATCTGAAGGAAGGTCGCAATGGATAAGCTTTCGAACATGTCGGTCTACATAAAGGTTGTCGAGATGGGCAGTTTCACTGCCGTGGCAAATCATCTGGACTCCACAGTAGGTAACGTATCGCGTGCTGTTTCTGCGCTCGAAAACGTGCTCGATGCGCGTCTGTTGCAACGCTCGACCCGGCGCCTGTCGGTCACTGATGCGGGGCGGCGGTTCTACGAGCGGTGCACGAAAATTCTGGCTGATCTTGAGAGTGCGGAAGCCGAAGCAAGCAACGCGGCCTTGCAGCCCAGGGGAACACTCCGTGTGCATTGTGTACCCGGACTGGCTCGGCATCTGGTCACGGGGGCCGTGCTGGAATACCGCAAACATTTTCCGGACGTCACCGTGGATCTGTTGCTTTCCCAGCGCATGCCTAACCTGCTTGAAGACCAGCTCGATGTCTCGATTCTGATTGCCCGAGCGCTGCCTGATTCGGCGTATGTCAGCCAAAAGATCGGTGTCAGCCATTGCGTTCTGGTGGCGTCACCAGACTATCTGGCTCGACATGCGCCGCCCGTGACGCCGAAGGATCTCGATGATCACCAGTGTCTGCTGCTGGGCACCGTGGACTATGTCAGGGATGAGTGGCAACTGAAGAGCAAGGCGGGCGACGCGACATTTGTCCCTGCCGGGCCAAGTTTCAGCGTGAACGATATGGATGCGATGGCGGTGGCTATTCGGGAGGGGGCTGGAATTGGGTTGCTGGCCGGCTTTACGGCCGTCGACGATTTGCGCTCCGGGAAGCTGGTGCGGGTTCTGCCTGACTTCCATACGTATGAGCGCAACGTCTATGCCATCTACAATTCACGACAGTTTGTCGATGCAAAAATCACCCGCTTCATCGACACGTTAAAGGATCGGGTTGGTCGTCAACTGGCAGCCACCGCTCAGGAGCTCATCCATTGAAATACCGCGAGTCATAAGTATTTGCACCTCGACAAGACAACTTTCGAGCAGCTCGCCTAAGCGCAAGGATATGTAGCCCCCAACCACCACCGGTAGCATCGGCTGGCCAATACCCAATAGTGAATTAAGCTATGAGAGCTGACCGCCTCCCGGCTCAAGTCGCTTTCAGGACACGTTAAGTCGTCTGTGTGCAACCGCCGCCCCCCGGGAGTGGCAAGCTGTAACGATGCCCCGGACCTGGTGCGCCTAGACACTTGGCCGGAGAGCGAGAATGGTGACTGGATCAACCACGCGTCCGTGACGTGGCCCGGCACCGCAGCCAAGACTCCGGACGGCTGCCGCATTGCGGCGATGTCGTTCGAGATGCCGAGGTACGTTTATGCCTGATGAGACGCTTCACCTGCCTCTGATTCATAGCGTGTTACAGCGCGAAAAGGACACCCCCGGTGCCTTGCTGCCGATACTCCACGCCATCCAGGAAGGCTGCGGGTACGTCCCCGATACCGCCGTCCCGGAAATTGCCCATGCCCTGAACCTCAGCCTGGCTGAAGTGCGCGGGGTCATCAGCTTCTACCACGATTTCCGTACCTCGCCGCCAGCGCGCCATACGCTGCGTCTGTGCCGGGCCGAGTCTTGCCAGAGCATGGGGGCCGAAGGCCTGGCTGCGCAGTTGCGTGAGCAATTGGCGCTGGATGATCACGGCACCAGTGCCGATGGCAGCATCAGCCTGCGTCCGGTCTATTGCCTGGGCGCCTGCGTCTGTTCACCTGCGCTGGAACTGGACGGTGAGCTGCATGCACGGTTAACCCCCGAGCGCTTGCGCGAGCTGGTCAAGGGTTGTCTGGAGGAGGGCGCATGCTGAAGCTCTGCATCCCCCGTGATTCAGTGGTCCGTGCCGTGGGCGCGGACAAGGTCGCAGCGGCGTTGGCGAGTGAAGCTGAGCGTCGACAACTACCATTTGAGCTGCGCCGCACCAGTTCACGCGGCCTTTATTGGCTGGAGCCGATGCTGGAGCTTGATACCGACCAAGGCCGGCTCGGTTTTGGCCCTGTGACGCCGCAAGACGTGCCCAGCCTGCTGGATGCGCTGGCAGGCGATCCTGGTAGCCATCCGTTGGCCTTGGGCCCGGTTGAGCAGATCCCGTATCTCAAAAGCCAGCAGCGTCTGCTGTTTGCGCGTGCCGGCATCACCCAACCGCTGTCCCTGGACGATTACCGTGCCCAGGGCGGTTTCCTCGGGCTGGCCCGGGCGATCCAGATGGACGGCGCAGACGTGGTCGCCAGCGTGCTCGATTCCGGCCTGCGTGGCCGCGGTGGCGCGGCGTTTCCGGCGGGCATCAAGTGGCGCACCGTGCGCGACGCGGCAGGGGCGCAGAAGTACGTGGTGTGTAACGCCGATGAGGGCGACTCCGGTACTTTTGCTGACCGCATGCTGATGGAAGGCGATCCGTTCCTTTTGATCGAAGGCATGATCATCGCCGGGATCGCCGTCGGCGCGACCATGGGCTACATCTATGTGCGTTCGGAGTACCCGGACGCTATCAGCACCCTGAACGATGCACTGCGCATCGCCCGTGACGCCGGGTATCTGGGCGCGAACGTGAGCGGCAGCGGCCGCGCTTTCGACATTGACGTTCGGGTGGGGGCCGGCGCCTACATTTGCGGCGAGGAAACGGCACTGCTCGAATCCCTCGAGGGCAAGCGCGGCACGGTCCGTGCCAAACCGCCGCTGCCCGCCATCCAAGGCCTGTTCGGGTTGCCGACGCTGGTCCACAACGTGGTAACCCTGGCCTCGGTGCCGGTGATCATGGAGAAGGGCGCGCAGTTTTATCGCGACTTCGGCATGGGCCGGTCCCTGGGCACGATGCCGTTTCAACTGGCCGGCAATGTGCGCCAGGGCGGCCTGGTGGAGCGCGCCTTCGGCCTGAGCCTGCGTGAACTGGTGGAAGGTTATGGTGGCGGTACCGCCAGTGGTCGACCATTGAAGGCCGCGCAAGTAGGTGGGCCGCTGGGTGCCTGGGTGCCGCCTTCACAGTTTGATACGCCGTTGGACTACGAGGCATTCGCCGCCATGGGCGCCATGCTCGGCCACGGGGGCGTGGTGGTTGCCGATGACACGCTCGACATGGCCCATATGGCCCGTTTCGCCTTGCAGTTCTGCGCCGAGGAATCCTGCGGCAAGTGCACGCCGTGCCGGATTGGTTCCACCCGTGGCGTGGAAGTGGTGGACCGCTTGATCGCCAGCACCGATGCGGCTGCACGCCAGGAGCAGGCACTGCTGCTGCACGACCTTTGCGACACCATGCAGTACGGCTCGCTCTGCGCCCTGGGTGGGATGACGTCCTTTCCCGTCGGTAGCGCTCTCAAGCACTTTCCCGCCGACTTCGGTCTGGCGACCACGGAGGCCGACCAATGATCACTATTTTCGACCCCAGCAGCGATATCGACCTCGGCACCCCGGCGCGTGAAAGCGACGTGCAGGTCAGCCTGACCATCGACGGACGCGAAATCAGCGTCGCCTCCGGCACCTCGGTCATGCGCGCGGCGGCCATGCTGGGCACGACCATCCCGAAACTCTGCGCCACCGACAGCCTGGAAGCCTTCGGCTCTTGCCGCATGTGCCTGGTGGAGATCGACGGCATGCGCGGCTATCCGGCGTCCTGCACCACGCCGGTCACCGAGGGAATGGTGGTACGCACCCAGACCTCCAAACTGGCCGACCTGCGGCGCAACGTGATGGAAATGTACATTTCCGATCACCCGCTGGACTGCCTGACGTGTGCAGCCAACGGCAACTGCGAATTGCAGACGGTGGCGGGGCAGGTCGGTCTGCGCGAGGTGCGCTACGGCTACGAAGGTGCCAATCACTTGGCCGAAGCCAAGGACGTCTCCAACCCTTATTTCGAATACGACCCGAGCAAGTGCATCGTCTGCAACCGCTGTGTGCGCGCCTGTGAGGAAATCCAGGGCACCTTTGCCCTGACCATCACCGGACGCGGCTTTGATTCCCGCGTGGCGGCGGCCGGCGGTGACAACTTCCTCGACTCCGAATGCGTCTCCTGCGGCGCCTGTGTCCAGGCCTGCCCGACGGCGACCTTGATCGACAAGAGCGTCGTGGAGATCGGCCAGCCGGAACGCAGCGTCATCACCACCTGTGCCTATTGCGGTGTGGGTTGCTCCTTCCGCGCTGAAATGAAAGGCGAGCAACTGGTGCGCATGGTCCCGGACAAGAACGGCCAGGCCAACCATGGCCACTCCTGCGTCAAGGGCCGTTTCGCCTGGGGTTACGCCACCCACCCGGACCGCATCACCAAGCCGATGATCCGCAAGCACATCAGCGACCCGTGGCAAGAGGTCAGCTGGGAAGAGGCGGTCACCTACGCGGCCAGCGAATTGCGCCGCATCCAGCTCAAATACGGGCGCGATTCCATCGGCGGAATCACCTCCAGCCGCTGCACCAACGAAGAAACCTACCTGGTGCAGAAACTGGTGCGCACCGCTTTCGGCAACAACAACGTCGACACCTGCGCCAGGGTCTGCCATTCGCCCACCGGTTATGGCCTCAAGCAGACCTTGGGCGAAT
Source organism: Pseudomonas halotolerans (assembly GCF_039581215.1). Classification (NCBI taxonomy): domain Bacteria; kingdom Pseudomonadati; phylum Pseudomonadota; class Gammaproteobacteria; order Pseudomonadales; family Pseudomonadaceae; genus Pseudomonas; species Pseudomonas halotolerans. Next base: position 37,871 of record NZ_JBCNTJ010000019.1, on the reverse strand, counting down.
CCGCCGGCACCCAGAATTTCGACTCGGTGATGAAGGCCGACGTGATCATGGTGATGGGCGCCAACCCCACCGACGCTCACCCGGTGTTCGGCTCCCAGCTCAAGCGTCGCTTGCGCCAGGGCGCGCGGCTGATCGTCATCGATCCGCGTCGTATCGACCTGGTGGATTCACCCCATGCCCGTGCCGACCTGCACTTGCAACTGCGTCCGGGCACCAACGTGGCGATGCTCAATGCGTTGGCCCATGTGATTGTCACTGAGGGGCTGGTCAACCAGCCTTTCGTCGAAGAGCGCTGCGAGGCCGCGGACTTCGCCCGTTGGCGCGACTTCGTCAGCCAGCCGGAAAACTCGCCCGAAGCCCTGGGGCCGGTGTGTGGCGTGCCCGCCGACCAGATCCGCGCCGCCGCGCGGCTTTACGCCAGCGTTGACAACGCGGCGATCTACTACGGACTCGGCGTCACCGAACACAGCCAGGGCAGCACCTCGGTGATGGGCATCGCCAACCTGGCCATGGTCACCGGCAACATCGGCCGCGAAGGGGTCGGGGTGAACCCGCTGCGTGGGCAGAACAACGTCCAGGGTTCCTGCGACATGGGCTCTTTCCCCCACGAGCTGCCGGGCTATCGGCACATTTCCAACGAGACGGTGCGCGCCCAGTTCGAACAGGCCTGGAACGTAACCCTGCAGCCCGATCCGGGGTTGCGCATCCCCAACATGTTCGAAGCGGCTCTGGATGGCACCTTCAAGGCGCTTTACTGCCAGGGCGAGGATATCGCCCAGAGCGACCCGAACACCCAGCACGTCACTGCTGCGCTGTCAGCCATGGAATGCGTGGTGGTGCAGGATATCTTCCTCAACGAGACGGCCAAGTTCGCCCATGTGTTCCTGCCGGGCAGCTCGTTCCTTGAAAAGGACGGCACCTTCACCAACGCTGAACGCCGAATCTCAAGGGTGCGCAAAGTGATGGAACCCCTGGCCGGTAAGGCCGACTGGGAGGCCACCGTGGCCCTGGCCGATGCCTTGGGCTACAAGATGCACTACAGCCATCCCTCGCAAATCATGGACGAAATCGCCAGCCTGACACCGACGTTCAGTCGCGTCAGCTACGCCGAACTGGAACGTCACGGCAGCCTGCAATGGCCGTGCAACGATGCCGCGCCGGACGGCACGCCGACCATGCACATCGATCAGTTCGTGCGGGGCAAGGGGCGCTTCATGCTCACCGGCTACGTGCCTACCGAAGAGAAGGTCAACAGCCGCTATCCGTTGTTGCTGACCACCGGACGCATCCTCAGCCAGTACAACGTCGGCGCCCAGACCCGACGCACCGACAACGTGGCCTGGCACGACGAGGACCGCCTGGAAATCCACCCAACCGATGCCGAGAACCGTGGCATCGCCGAGGACGACTGGGTCGGCATCGGCAGCCGTGCCGGGCAGACGGTGCTGCGTGCGAAAGTCACCGAGCGGGTGGCACCGGGCGTGGTCTACACCACCTTCCACTTCCCTGAATCGGGCGCCAACGTCATCACCACCGACAACTCCGACTGGGCCACCAACTGCCCGGAATACAAGGTGACGGCGGTGGAGATCGTGCGGGTCAGCCAGCCTTCCGAATGGCAGAAGCGTTACCAGGCGTTCAGTGACGAACAGGGGCGCCTGCTGAAGGAGCGCCGTCATGCAGAGAAAGCCGAGGTGCGCCGATGAGTTCCGAAAGCCTGATCAAGATGGCCAACCAGATCGCGCAGTACTTCGCCAGTGAGCCGGATCACGCGCTGGCAGTGAACGGGGTGCGCCAACACATCAAGAGCTTCTGGACGCCGGCCATGCGTCGCCAGTTGAGTGCCTGGCAAACCGAGCACCCGGGCGCGGTCCTGCATCCTCTGGTGGTGGCAGCACTGACGGAAACGGAAGGGGTTGCTTAACGATTGCTGCGAGGGCAGGGGGATATCCTTGGCAGATAACCCCCTCGCTCTCAAGGCATTGGTGAGTCGCCCTGATCCGTCCTGCGGCTGCTGACTTCTGCCGGTACGTCATCGCCGGCCATGCGTTTGCGAAACAACGCCGCCCGGGCCAGCAACAGGGTGGTCACCGGGACGGTGATAGACAGCAGGATCGGTATCAGCCAGGCATGCAGCACCGGGCCGGATTTGAGCGCTGAAAAATAGATGATCGAGGCCAACGCCACGCACCAGGCCCCCAGGGTTGAAGCCAGCGCTGGCGGGTGCATGCGTTGGAAATAATCCTTCAGGCGCACCAGGCCGATGGCACCGATCAAAGCAAACAAGCCGCTGAGCACCAGCAGGATCGCCACCGGAATTTCGACCCACATCGACAGTTCGCCGCTCATTCGATCACCTCGCCGCGCAACAGGAACTTGGCCAGGGCGAACGAACCGACAAAGCCGAACAGGGCGATGAGCAGCGCCGCCTCGAAATAGGTGTCACTGGCGTAACGGATACCCAACACCAGCATCATCAGCATTGCCACGATGTACAGATAGTCCAGGGCCAGTACCCGATCCTGTGCCGACGGCCCCTTGAACAGCCGCAGCAGGGTCAGGGCCATCGCCATGCAGAACAGTAACAGGCTCAATAAAATCGCATTGGACAGCAACGGGCTCATTCGAAGATCTCCATCAATGGGCGCTCATAGGTCGCCTTGAAATGCGCGATGAAGGCCGCTTCGTCGTCCAGATCGAACACGTGTACCAGCAGAATGCTGCGGTCCAGAGCCAGTTCCGACCAGACCGTGCCGGGAATCACCGTGGCAATCATCGAAAGGGCCGCCAGACCGTTGGCATCGCGCAGATCCAGCGGCACTTTGATGAACTGCGAGCGAGGAGGCCGGCGCCCGATGTTCAGCACGCCCCAGGCCACCGCGAGGTTGGACATCAGCACGTCCTGACCCACCATCAGAAACAGGCGCAGCACCGCCCCCGGTCGCCGGATATGAATGGGCCGCGGTCGCAACGGGCGCAGCATCAGCGGTGCCAGAAAGCCCAGCGCCGCCCCCAGCAGCAGGTGCCCGAGGCTGACGGACAGGTTCAATATCAGCCACAGCAATCCAAGCGCCAGAGACAGCCAAGGGGCGGGGAACAGGCGCTTCATGGCTGCACCTCCAGCAACGCGGTGCTCGTTTGCGGGCCCGGGACTGGGCGGGTGGCGAGGACCGACATCACATAATGTTCCGGGTTGTTCAGCCCTTCGGCGGCGGTCTGGGTGTAACGCAGCAGGGCCTCGGCCTTGAAGGTGAGCGCGATGCCCAATCCCAATAGCACAATGATCGGCACGCATTCAAAAGGGCGCAACAACGGTGAAGGTCGCTCTTGCGGCGTCCAGAAGCGCTGGATACCCAGCCGCGTGAATGCGATCAGTGAGGCCAACCCAGAGAGAATAAGCAACGCCAACAGGCCCCAGGCCTGATTCGATATTGGCGCCCCGATGCTTGCCTGCAGGCCTTGGGGGTTGAGCAGCGCGCTCATGAGCCCCAGCTTGCCGATGAACCCCGAAAGCGGCGGCATGCCCACCACCAACAGCGTGCAGGCGATGAAACTCAAGCCGAGGAAAGCCATGGTCCAGGGAATGACTTGCCCGACCACGGCTTTCTGTTCGTCATCAAGGTTGATGCCCTTGGGCGGTTGCAGGGATTCAAGTGGCCGAGGCAGGACATCGAGATCGTCCTCCAGCGACGGTTCATTGGCTGAGCGCGAGCGTTCGATCAGCTCGGCCAGCAAAAACAACGCACAGAGTGCCAGGGTCGAACTCACCAGATAAAACAGCGCCGCCCCCACCAGGTTCGGCTGGGCAAAGCCGATGGCCGACAACAGGATCCCGGCGGACACCAGGATACTCAGGCTGGCCATGCGCTCCAGACGCTGGGCCGCCAGAATGGCGATGGCGGCACAGACGATCGTGGCCATGCCGCCGTAGATCAGCCAGTCGCCGCCGAAATAGGCCGAGGCGCCGGCCTGGCCGGAGAACAGCAACGTCCACAGGCGCAGGATCGTGTAGACGCCCACCTTGGTCATGATCGCGAACAGGGCCGCCACCGGCGCACTGGCGGCGCTGTAAGCCGGCACCAGCCAGAAATTCAGCGGCCACATGCCGGCCTTGGCCAGGAACGCCACCGCCAGGATGCCTGCCCCGGCGTGCAGCAAGCCCCGGTCGGCTTCCGGCACCAGGGGCACCTTCAACGCCAGGTCAGCCATGTTCAAGGTGCCGGTGACGCCATAGATCAGCGCCGCGCCGATCAGGAACAGCGACGAGGCCAGCAGATTGATGGAAATGTAGTGCAACCCCGACGACACCCGCGCCCGGCCCGAGCCGTGCAGCATCAAACCGTAGGAAGCGGCCAGCAGCACCTCGAAGAACACAAACAGGTTGAACAGATCCGCCGTAAGGAAGGCCCCGTAGAGGCCCATCAACTGGATCTGGAACAGCGCATGGAAACTCGCCCCGGCGCGATCCCAACGGGCTGTGGCAAACAGCAAGGCACTGACGCCGATGATCCCGGTCAACACCAGCATCAGCGCCGACAGGCGATCGACTACCAGCACGATGCCGAATGGTGCCTGCCAGTTGCCCGGCAGGTACACGCCGATAGAGGCGGGCAGGGCCTGGTCCTGGGTCCAGTACAGCAACAGCATGGCGATACCCAGGCCCAGCAGGCTGGAAAGCAGGTTGATCCGCGCTTTGAGCGGGCGATGCTTTTCGCCCAGCATGAGCATCACCGCAGCGGTGAACAGTGGCAGCAGGATAGGGGCGGCGATCAAGTGAGGCGTCAACATCATTCCTTGGGCTCCCGGCCGTCCACATGGTCGGTGCCGGTCAGGCCCCGGGAGGCCAGCAGGACCACCAGGAACAACGCGGTCATGGCGAAGCTGATCACAATCGCGGTCAAGACCAGGGCCTGGGGCAGTGGGTCGGTGTAGTGCAGCAGATCCTGGGGGATGCCGTCCTTGATGATCGGTTCCTTGCCGATGAACAGGCTGCCCATGCTGAAGATGAACAGGTTGACGCCATAGGACAGCAGGCACAGGCCCATGACCACTTGAAAGGTCCGTGGTCGCAGCACCAGCCAGACCCCGGAGGCGGCCAGTACGCCAATTGCTATTGCGATGACTTCTTCCATCAGGCCGTGCCTCCTGCTACCGGTTGTGCAATGGGTTTGGGGTGCAGGCCAGGCTTGTGGGCCCGCACCGACTGGTGAGCCAGGGCGGTGAGAATCAACAGGGTCGAGCCGACCACCACGGCATAGACGCCGATGTCGAAAAACAGTGCGCTGGCCAAGTGAATATCCCCCAGCAACGGCAACTCGAAATGCCAGGTATGGGTGGTCAGGAACGGATAGCCCACCGCCATCGCGCCAAGTCCCGTGACCGTGGCAAACAACAGCCCCGTGCCCATCCAGCGCAGCGGACGCAGGCTCATCTGGGCCTCGACCCATTGGGTGCCGGCGACCATGTATTGCAGAATGAACGCCACCGACATCACCAGCCCGGCCACGAAACCGCCACCGGGTTGGTTGTGACCGCGCATGAACAGGTAACACGACACCACCAGAGAAATCGGCAGCAGCAGACGCACCAGCACCGACGGCACCATCATGAAGCCCAGCGCGGTATCACTGGCGTGGCGCGGGTTGACCAGATCGGTCACCACGTCGGGTGCCAGCAGCCGCTGTTGTGCCGGTAGCTGCATGCTTTCCTTTGGCGGCCGGAAACGTCGCAGCAGGGCGAAGACCGCCAGGGCAACCGCTACCAGCACGGTGATCTCTCCGAGGGTGTCGAAGCCGCGGAAATCCACCAGCATCACGTTCACCACGTTGCTGCCGCCGCCCTCGGGCAGGGCCCGACTGAGGTAAAACGATGAAATATCGTTGGGGGTCTGGCGGGTCAGCATCGCGTAGGACAGCAGCGCCATGCCGCCTCCGACGGTGATGGACAGCAGCAAGTCCCGCAGGCGCCGGAGGCGTGCGCGTCGTTCGCTGTTGGGCCGCGGCGCTGCATCCTCGATCCGCCGGGGCAGCCAGCGCAGGCCCAGCAAGATCAGCACAGTGGTTACCACTTCCACGGCCAGTTGCGTCAGGGCCAGATCGGGGGCTGAGAACCAGACGAAGGTCACGCAGGTCATCAGGCCGCAGACGCTGACCATGGTCAGGGCCGCGAGCCGGTGATACTTGGCCTGCCAGGCCGCGCCCAGGGCGCAGGCGATTGCCAACAGCCACAGGGTCACGAACACAATGGAGCCAGGGATCTTCGGCCGGTCGCCCCACACCAGCGTGCTGTTGAGCATCGGGATCAACCCGGCCAGTACGGCGGCCAGCACCAACCAGAACAACTGCCCTTGGAGGCGTCGGGTGCTGATCTTGCGTTCCAGCCGGCGGCCCTGACGCATCATCAGCACCAGGCAACGCTCGAACAGGCGCTTGCCGCTGAATCGGCCAATGAACGGCGGATGCTTGATGTGGCCCTGTTTGAACTGATTGCGCAGCAGCAGGTAAAGCACGATGCCGCCGGACATCGCCACCAGGCTCATGATCATCGGCGCGTTCAGGCCGTGCCAGATCGCCAGGCTGTACTCGGGCAACGGGCCGCCCACCACCGGCAACGCGGCGGCGGCCAGCAACGAGCCGACCACCTGGGCCGGGAAAATGCCCACCAGCAGACAGGCGAACACCAGCAACTCCACCGGCGCACGCATCCAGCGTGGCGGTTCATGGGGGGTATGGGGCAGGTCGGTGGCGGGGGGGCCGAAGAACACGTCCACGGTAAAGCGCAGGGAGTAGGCGACGCTGAAGGTCCCGGCAAGGGTGGCGATGATCGGCAGCGCCAGCTCGACCCAGGCCGTGGCGGAGATGAACACGGTTTCGGCGAAGAACATTTCCTTGGACAGGAACCCGTTGAGCAGCGGAACCCCGGCCATCGCCGCGCTGGCGACCATGGCCAGGGTGGCGGTGAACGGAATCAGCCGCACCAGGCCGCTGAGCCGGCGAATATCGCGGGTGCCGCTTTCGTGGTCGATGATCCCGGCGGCCATGAACAGCGAGGCTTTGAAGGTGGCGTGGTTCAGAATATGGAACACCGCCGCCACCGCCGCCAGTGGACTGTTGAGGCCCAGCAGCAGGGTGATCAACCCCAGATGGCTGATGGTGGAATAGGCCAGCAGGCCCTTGAGGTCATTCTGGAACATCGCGCAGTAGGCACCGAGCAACAAGGTACAGGCGCCGGCGCCGCCGACGATGTAGAACCATTGTTCACTGCCCGACAGCGCCGGCCACAACCGCGCCAGCAGGAATACACCGGCCTTGACCATCGTGGCCGAATGCAGATACGCCGACACCGGGGTGGGCGCGGCCATGGCATGGGGAAGCCAGAAGTGGAAAGGGAACTGTGCGCTTTTGCTCAGCGCGCCAATCAGAATCAGCGTCAGCAGGACGGGGTAGAGGGCGTGGTCACGGATCAGGTTGCCGGCAGCCAGGACCTTGTCCAGGTCATAGCTGCCCACCACATGGCCGAGGATCATCACGCCGGCCAGCAGGCACAACCCGCCGGCCCCGGTCACCATCAAGGCCATGTAGGCACCGCGTCGGGCATCAGAACGGTGATGCCAATAGCCGATCAGCAGGAATGAGAACAGGCTGGTCAGCTCCCAGAAGAACACCATCTGGATCAAGTTACCGGAAATCACCAACCCCAGCATGGCGCCCATGAACGCCAGGAAAAATGCAAAGAAACGCGGCACCGGGTCGTCCGGCGACATGTAATAGCGGGCGTACAGCGACACCAGCGTGCCGATGCCCAGCACCAGCATCGCGAACAGCCAGGCGAAACCGTCCAGGCGCAGCACGAAATTCAAGCCCAGGCTCGGTAACCAGAAATACTCCTCACGGATCACACCGCCGTCGGCGATCTGCGGGTACAGCAAAGCCACCTGAACGGTGCCGACCAAGGCCACAAGGCCTGCCAGCAAGGATTCGGCATTACGGGCGTTATGCGGCAGCAGCGCCGCGACACAGCTGCCGATGAAGGGCAAAAGCAATAGAACTATCAGTGACATAGGCTTCTATTCGGCGGGAGTTTGTCAGGGATCATACGTGGCGGACGTTCGATCACCAACCGCCAGGCTGTCGCAGAATCCTACAAGGCAGGTGGAGTATTCCTATTTTGCGTGTGTAGGAGCTGCCGAAGGCTGCGATCTTTTTAGAGAAACGACTTTTCGAGAGGTTTTTCGATTGCCTTAACGTTCGCGCTTAAGCACCTCATCCGCCTCGTTGACCATTTTGCTGCGGGTCTTCAGTTCGCTGACGATCACCGCCGCCACGATCAGCCCCGCGCCTACCAGCGCAATCGCCGGCAACCGCTCGCCCGCCAGGCGCCCGGCAATCCCGGCCCACACCGGTTCGCCGGCATAGATCAGCGTGGCGCGGGTGGGCGAGACGCTTTTCTGCGCCCAGTTCATCGCCACCTGGATCGCCGCGCTGGCCGCCCCCAGGCCCACGGCGCTGACCAGCAACAGCCAGGAGAAGTCCGGGATGCTTTCCTGGGTCGGCACCACCATCAAAAAGGCCAGCACCGCCGTGCTTGCCAGTTGCACCACGGTGACCCGGCGCACATCGACCTGGCCGGCGTAGGCGCTGATCAGAATGATTTCGGCGGCAATGGCGATGGCGCTGATCAGCGTGGCGATTTCACCGGGGCTGAAATTCAACGACGCCCCGGCCGGGCCCGACACCAGCATCAACCCGGTGAAGGCCAGCATGATGCCCAGGCTGGGCATCAAGCCGGGCCGACGGCCCAGCACCAGCCACTGCAACAGCGGCACGAACGGCACGTAAAGCGCGGTGATGAACGCCGACTGGCTGCTGGGAATGGTCTGCAGGCCGACGGTCTGCAAGCCATAACCGAGCATGATCGCCACGCCGATGAAGCTTCCGGCCTTGAGTTCGAACAGGGTCAGGTCGCGCAGATGACGCCAGGAGAACAGCGCGACGAACGCTGCGGCGGCGGCAAAACGCAGGCCGACGAAAAACATCGGTCCGCTGACGGTCATGGCGTGCTGCACCAGCAAGAACGTCCCACCCCAGATCATGGTGATCAGCACTAGCACGCATTCGGCCTTGCTGAACCTGGAGAAACGGGAGGAAGCTTGAGGGGAGTTCACCAATGCCATGACCTTGCGCGCCACTTGGGGCGGACGCACAATGCGCCCGAAGAAGGTGGGCAGTATAATGCGCAACCCCAGCAGATGAGCAATATAGTGCACAAAGAAAACGGCCAGCGGGCATCCGTCCTGCAACACGTCAGCCAGAACGTCCGCCGCCTGCGCCACGCCGCGCAGCTCAGCCAGACAACCCTGGCCGAACTGTCCGGGGTCAGCCGGCGCATGTTGGTGGCCATCGAGGCCGGCGAAAAGAATGTCAGCCTGACTACCCTCGACCGTGTCGCCGAAGCCCTCGACGTGGCTTTCAGCGACCTGATCCAGGCCCCCGATGCGCGTGACCCGAGTCGCATCAACGAACTGGCCTGGGCCGGTACTATCCCCGGCAGCAAAGCCGTGCTGCTGGCCAAGGCCACTGCCAGCCGCGAAGTCGAACTTTGGGAATGGCGCCTGGAGCCAGGCGAGCATTACCCATCCGAACCCGATGCCGATGGCTGGAGCGAGCAGCTCTATGTATTCGAGGGTTGCCTGACCCTGATGCTGGGCAGCGAAGAGCGCCAGATTGGCGCCGGTGAGTTTTTCATGTTCGCCAGCAACCAGCCCCATGCGTATCGTAATGATGGTCCGGTGGCGACGAGATTCGTACGCAACGTGGTGATTTGATTCCTGGAGAGCGACATGCATACAGCGCTGGATCGACCTGGCAGCAGCATCACCCGCGAGGCCGACGTCTTGATCGTCGGCGGTGGCCTGAGCGGAGCCATGCTGGCGGCGCAGCTATTGCGTCTGCCTGGCCGGCGCAGCGTGCTGATTGTCGAGCCGCGCAGCGAACTGGGGCGGGGCGAGGCCTACAGTGCCGTGGAGCTGGGCCACACCTTGAACGGCAACGCCGCGCGGATGAGCGTCGATCCGGACAACGCCGATGACCTGACCCAATGGCTCGCCGAATTCATCGAGGCCGGTGGCTGGCCCGAGTCGGATCAGCAGCATGTGCCGGTCAGCGAACTGTTCCCGCCCCGTGGAATCTTCGGTTTATATGTGCAGCAGCGCCTCGCTGAAGCCCGGGCGCAGGGAGCCCGCAATGGCTCGGTGGCGGAGCATGTGCGTGGCGAAGCCGTCGATCTGCAGGTCGCGGCTGACACCGTGGTGTTGACGCTGAGCGATGGCCAGACCTTGCGCGGACGTTTCGCGGTGCTCGCCACGGGCATGTTCCCGGCGGCGCGCACCCCGCAGACCGAATCCAGCGGCTTGAATGCCGCCGCGCTGGACCCTTGGGATGTAGCGGCGATGTGTCGGCTCGATCCGCAATCCACGGTGTTGATCATTGGCTCAGGGCTGACCATGGTGGATGCCGTGGTGTCCCTGGAGCAGGCCGGGCATCGCGGACCTATCGAAGTGTTTTCCCGCCATGGCCTGCTGCCCCATGTGCGTCGACAACCGCCTGAGTGGGTGGACTTTCTCGCCGACGATCACAGCCTGCGCTCGCCACGCCAATTGATGCGCGCTCTGCGTGAGCAATGTCGTCAGGCCCAGGCCGAGGGCATCGACTGGCAGGCCCCGCTGGATACGGTGCGTGCGCACATCGGGCGCTTGTGGAGCCAGGCCAGCGATGTGCAGCGCCGACAATTCGTGCGCCATGTGCGGCCCTGGTGGGAGAGCCATCATCATCGTTCGCCGCCCTTGAGCGCCGAGCTGGTGGCGCGGCTGCACGAGCAAGGGCGGCTGCGGATTCAGGCGGCATCGTTCAAGGGCTTGGCGGCGTCTGGCGAGGGGACGGTAAATATTCGCATTCGGCGGCGGGGTGAGGCGGATCTAACGGTGGTGCAGGGCGCTGCGCTGATCAACTCCAGTGGCATCGAATACGATTGGCGCCGGGTTGCACGAGCGTTGCCCCAACAACTGCTGGCTCGCGGATTGATCCAGCCTGGTCCACTGGCCCTGGGCATCGCCGCCCGTGCCGATGGCGCAGTGCTGGATGCCCAGGGCGAGCCTGCCAACCGCTTGTTCGCCATGGGGCCACCCTTGCGCGGGATGTGGTGGGAAAGCACCGCAGTGACCGATGTCGCGAGCCAGGCCAAGGCGCTGGCGGCGCGGTTGGTTGAGTTGCAAAGCCAAGATTGAAGTTGGACCCCCTGTGGCGAGGGGGATTTATCCCGCTGGGCCGCGAAGCGGCCCCCAAATTTAGCCTGACACAACGAGGAGGCAGTTTTAGGGGCGCTTCGCACCCCAACGGGGATAAATCCCCTCACCACAGGGAAGTTCACTGAAGTGAGCGGTTATAGCTCGCTGACCCTGACCCAACGCCCCTCCCGCGCCGCCAGGCGAATCGCGGCCGCCAGCCGTTCCACTTCCCAGGCTTCTTCAAAATCGGTTCCGTTGCCGCCCTGGCCGGCGATGGCCATGATCAATTCCTGGACCTCCAGAGTCTTCAATTCGTTGTACCCCAACTGATGCCCGGCCGCTGGGCTGAATGCGGCGTAGCCCGGCAGGTCCGGGCCGGCCAGCAGACGTTGGAATCCTCCTTGGCCGACCCGGCACAAGCGCAGTTCGTTCAGTCGCTCCTGATCGAACGCCAGGGTGCCGAGCGTGCCGCTGATCTCAAAACTCAGGTGATTCTTGTAGCCGTGCTTGAGCCAACTGCTGCTGACCGTGCCTCGGGCGCCGCTGGTGAAGCGCAGCAGGGCGTGGACTTGGTCATCCACGGCGATGGTGCGCTGCTCAGTGTTACCGGCACTGGCGGGGCGTTGGCTGTGTACGGTCTGGCTGTCGGCACACACCGCCTCGACATCGCCCAATAAATGACGGGCCATGGCCAGCAAGTGGCTGCCCAGGTCCGCCAATGCGCCGCCAGCGTGGGCGGCTTCGCAGCGCCATGACCACGGTGAGGTCGGATCGGCCATGAAATCTTCGCTGAACTCGCCCTGAAAACTGATGATCTGCCCCAGTTCCCCGCGCTGGATCATGTCCCGCGCCCGTTGAATAAGCGGGTTGTGCTGGTAGTTGTAGCCGACCCGCGTGACCACGCCGGCCGCCTTGGCCGCCCGTTGCATCTGGTCGGCCTGTTCGAGGGACACGGCCAGGGGCTTTTCACAATAAACCGGCTTGCCCGCCGTTAGCGCAGCCATGGCCATCGGGTAATGCAAATGGTTGGGCGTGGTGATGGCGATCAGGTTGACCTTCGGGTCGTCGATCAGTTGTTGCCAATCGCTGTGGGCCGTCTCGAACCCCCAGCTCTGGGCGCACTGTCGGGCACGCTGGGGATCGGCATCGGCCAGGGCCACCAGTTTCAGGTTCAGGGGAAGGTCGAACACCGCTTTGGCATTATGAAATGCCAAGGCATGGGCACGGCCCATGAAGCCAGTGCCAATCAGACCGATGCCGAGTTCGCGCATGAGAAAGAGCCCTTTGAGTTTTTATTTTCAGAAGGGCTCTTTATGGAATAAATATTCGCATATTGCAAATGTTGGAATAAATATTCTTTTGTTGGCGCTCACTGCACTACCCCCTGTGGGAGCGAGCCTGCTCGCGATAGCGGTGGATCAGTGACATCAATGCTAGCTGATCCAACGTCATCGCGAGCAGGCTCGCTCCCACAGGGGAAACATCATCAGGACAGGAAACCCCCATCCACATTCAACGCCACACCGGTGGTATAGCTGGACGCATCACTGGCCAGGTACAGCACCGCGCCGGCCATTTCGCTTGGGTCGGCCACGCGCTTGAGCGGGATCTGCGCCAGGGCGGTTTTCAGGATCGCGTCGTTCTTGACCAGCGCCGAGGCGAACTTGGTGTCGGTCAGGCCCGGCAGCAAGGCATTGCAGCGGATGCCGAATTGCGCGCATTCCTTGGCGAACACCTTGGTCATGTTGATGACGGCGGCCTTGGTCACCGAATAGATGCCCTGGAAGATCCCCGGCGAAATGCCGTTGATCGAAGCCACGTTGATGATGCTGCCGCCACCGTGCTCGCGCATCAGTTTGCCGGCTTCCACCGACATGAAGAAATAGCCGCGAATGTTCACGTCGACGGTTTTCTGGAACGCCCCCAGGTCGGTGTCCAGCACGTTGCAGAACTGCGGGTTGGTGGCGGCGTTGTTCACCAGGATGTCCAGGCGCCCGAACTGTTCGCGGATGCCGGCGAATACCTGGCTGATCTGCTCCATTTCACCGATGTGGCAAGCGATGGCGGTGGCTTTGCCGCCCGCAGCAATGATGGCATCGGCCACGTGCTGGCAACCCTCGAGTTTGCGGCTCGAGACGATCACATGGGCGCCTTGCTGGGCCAACAGTTTGGCGATGGCCTCGCCGATGCCGCGGCTGGCGCCGGAAACGAAAGCGATTTTACCGTCGAGGTCGAACAACTGAGTCTTGGACATGCTGTTTCCTTGTTATAGGTGCGCTCAGAGCGTGGATTTGCTGATGACCTGCAGGCTCATCTGCTCCAGCAGTTTGTTCATCTGAACGAACTGCGCGAAGCGTTTGTCCTGGGTCTGGCCATGGAAGAAGCGGTAGTAGATCTGCTGGACGATGCCGGCCAGGCGGAACAGACCGTAGGTGTAATAGAAGTCGAAATTGTCGATGCGGATCCCGGAGCGTTCGGCGTAGTAATCGACGAACTCGCGACGGGTCAGCATGCCCGGTGCATGGCTGGGCTGGCGGCGCATCAGTTGTACCGGGGCGGGGTCGCCGGCTTCGATCCAGTAGGCGAGGCTGTTGCCCAGGTCCATCAGCGGGTCGCCAAGGGTGGTCAGTTCCCAGTCCAGTACGCCGATGATCTGCATCGGGTTTTCCGGGTCGAGGATCACGTTGTCGAAGCGGTAGTCGTTGTGCACGATGCTGGAGGTGGGGTGATCGGCGGGCATTTTGTCGTTGAGCCAGGCCTTGACCGCCTCCCATTTCGGCGCGTCCGGGGTCAGGGCTTTTTCGTAACGGTCGCTCCAGCCACGAATCTGCCGGGCCACGTAGCCTTCAGGCTTGCCCAGGTCGGCCAGGCCGCAAGCCTTGTAGTCAACCTGATGCAGTTCGACGAGGCGGTCGATGAAACTCTTGCACAGGGCTTCGGTACGGGCGGCGTCAAAACCCAGTTCCGCTGGCAGGTCGGAGCGCAGGATGATGCCCTTGACCCGTTCCATCACGTAGAACTCGGCCCCCATCACCGATTCATCGGTGCAGTGCACATAGGCTTTCGGGCAATACGGGAAACCTTCGCGCAATTGATTGAGGATGCGGAATTCACGGCCCATGTCGTGGGCGGACTTGGCTTTATGGCCGAATGGCGGACGCCGCAGCACAAACTCCTGTTCAGGGTATTCCAGCAAGTAAGTCAGGTTCGAAGCGCCACCGGGAAACTGGCTGATCTGCGGCGTGCCGGTGAGGCCTGGAATATGGGCCTTGAGGTACGGGTCAATCAGACTGGCATCGAGTTCTTCACCGTCGCGGACACGGGTGGACTGATCAGTAAACGCCATGCTTATCCCTTCTGCTTATTTTGGAGGCCATCGATCATTGGTTAATCTAATGGCAGGTGAGGGGCGTCACAAGCACGCCAAGGTCTTATAGGTTAGCGTGTTGCAGGATAATCAGCGGGCCTGATGCCGGGTGGATGAGCTATGGTTTCAGCGTCTGTCGCTTTTCAGGGAGCCATCGCGATGGGATGCCCGCAAGTCTGTGGCACCGCAACCTTGCAATGCAGTTTCGGCGCGGCCCCGGCGGTGCTCAATGTGCTGCCGGTCAATCGTCTGCTGACCGGCGGGATGCCGGCGGCGAATATCATGGATCACATCCCCCTGGTGAACATCACCACCTTCGGCATGTGTCAAAGCCTGGCTAACCCGACCGTCGCCGCTGCGACCGCCGCCGCATTGGGCGTGCTGACCCCCATGCCGTGCATTCCTGCCACCGCAACCCCGTGGATCCCCGGCGGCCCACCAACCCTGCTGCTGGGCAACATGCCGGCCATCGATGCCAACAGCACCCTGATGTGTACCTGGGCCGGGGTCATCAAGATCGTCGTGCCGGGGCAGGTGCAGATGTTGATTCCTTGATGGGTGCAGATTCCACACTGTCCTTAGATGATTGCAGGACTATGCCCACTGAAGATCCCCTGTGGGAGCGGGCTTGCTCGCGAAGAGGTCGGTACATTCAACATCACTGCAACTGACCCACCGCTTTCGCGAGCAAGCCCGCTCCCACATTGGATCTTCAGTGGACACAAATTTTGTGCTTGCCTCAAATCCCCTGTGAGGGCGGTGTGTTCAGGCTTGTGCCGGGTCATTCCAGCGCCTGAACCACCAGCGTACCCTGGAGATCGGCTTGCCATCAGCGTCCAGTGGTCGCCCGTCTGCGGCGTAGGCGTGTGCCGGCTCCAGCAGTTGGCCGTTGAGGTAGCGGGCGTCGACGGCGGGGTTGCCATTGGGGTGCATGCGTCGATAACGACCGTCACGCACACCGTCACGATAGAACTCGGACTCGGCCACTTGCCCGTCGGGGAAATAGTTGTTCGCTTCACCGTGCAGCAACCCACCCCGATAAGTGGCCTGACGCTGCAGCCGGCCTTCGGCGGCATAAAAGCTCGCCACGCCCTGCAGTTTGCCTTTGACGAAGGGCAGCACCGCCGAGACTTTGCCGTTGGGGTGATACAGCGTGCTGGTGCCTTGCAGTTCACCCTGTTGGTAGTTGAGTTTGGCTTGCGGGCGCTGAGCCTCATCAATCTGCAGCGGACCGTCCAGATGGCCGTCGACCAGTTGCCCGCTCAGGTGGCTGTCGTCACGCTCAAGGTCGAGTTTTTTTTTCGAGGCCATCGGCGCACTCCTGTCAGTTGACCTTCACCAGGCCGCCCTTGATGGTCAGCATGCCGCCACCGTCCACGGTCTGTTCGGCGGCGGCCTTGTTCACCAGACTGACGCCGGCGTCGTTGGTCAGGGTGGTGCCGGCCTTGTTTTCCAATGACGTACCGGCCTGGTTGCTCAGGGCGGTTCCAGCCTTCTGGCTGATGGACGTGCTGGCCTGGGCCGCCAGGTCCGCGCCGCTCTTGATCGCGAAGCTGCCACCGCTTTGCAGGGTCAGGGTGCCACTGACCTTGATGGTCAGGTTGCCGTCCACCGTCAGCTCATAGTTACCGCTGACCTTGTGCGCGTAGTTGCCCCCGGTGCTGTGATTCTGGTCTGAACCCACGGTCACCGTGCGGGTGTCTTTCACATCGAGGCTGTCGCTGCCGGTCTGGATGGTCACGCTGCGTTTGCCCTTTTCCAGGGTGACGGTCTCGTCACCTTCCTTGACCGTACGAGTGCGAGCGTTCTGCACCGTGAGGGTTTCATCGTGACCGACCGTGGCGGTGGTGTCGTTGAGCACGTTGATGTTGAAGTCTTTCTGAGCCTGGAGAAAAACCTCCTCGGCGTCTTTCTTGTCCTCGAAGCGTAACTCGTTGAAACCACCGCCGCCTTTGGACGAATTGGTCTTGATCCCGGACTGGGTCTGGTTGGCCGGCAGCGCGTAGGGCAGGGCGTTGTCGCCGTTGTAGACGCAGCCGGTCACCAGGGGTCGGTCGGGATCGCCGTCGATGAAGGTGACGATGACTTCCTGGCCGATGCGCGGCACGAACTGCATGCCAAATCCCTTGCCGCTCCAGGGCAACACCACCCGCACCCAGCAGGATGAACTCTCGTCGTTCTTGCCGGTGCGGTCCCAGGGAAACTGCAACTTGATCCGCCCGTATTCGTCGGTCCAGATTTCCTCGCCGGCCTTGCCCACCACCCGTGCGGTCTGAGTGTGCATGCGCGGTTTTGGCGTGGTGCGGGTCGGTCGATAAGTCGTGGCCTTGGGAATCGCCTCGAAGCGGTTTCGGTAGCTATCGTGGCTGGCTTCGTGGCTGACCGAGGTCACCACCCAATCGATATTCAGCGTCGAGTCTTCATGGCCGGCGAGGGTGAACCAATACCCCGGCACCAGCCAACGGCAGTCGCTTTCGCCGACAAAACGCTTCTCCTGGCTGCGCAGGCCATCCACCCGCTGCTTGGTCAGTGCATCGCCCTGGGCCTTGGCGGTATAGCCGCCCGGATGTTCGTACATTGAACTCGCCCCGGCCACGGCTTCTGCCTGGCTGAAGAGCGATGTGGTCGGCGTGGTGAATTCATAATCGGTGGCCTGGTAAACCCCGGCCACCGCCTGCAGGCACACCTGCCCTGAGCGGATGCCGTGCAGTTCTCGTTCACCCATTTTCTGCCCGAGATAATTCACCGTAGGGCCATTGGGGATCGGCAAGAAGGCGTCGTTGCTGTCGGCCAGGACCAGCGTGTGCTTGCCGTCTTCATGGCTGAAGAACCAGAAAATCCCGTCTTCCTCCAGCAGGCGCGAGACGAAGGCCAGATCGGTTTCGCCGTATTGCACGCAGTATTCACGTGGGGTGTAGCTGCCACTGAGCTTGAGCTGGAAGTCGGTGAAACCATGGGCCTTGAATATCGTGATGACGATGTCCGACGTGGCGAGGTTCTGGAAGACGCGGTTGTTGCTGGCCAGGCTCAACCACCAGAGCCAGGGCCGGAGCAAAAGCTGATAACGCTCGGCGGTGGCATCGGCCGGCAGTTGGCGAATCTCGGCCACCAGCCAATCCAGCGGGCGCAGCAGGGCGTCCTTGTGCAGCGTGGTGGTCACGTGGCTGGCGACGGCTGTGGTGAGGTCCAGCGAGGCGCCGTCGTTGATGCCGTTGAGAATGTGCGAACCCAAGGCATTGAGGCGTTCTTCGCCGGAGATCGAATCGGGGTACAGCGCCGACAGCGAGCTGGCGGCGAGGGAGAGGGTGGTATTGCTGTCGGTGGAGCGGGGCATCAAGCGTCCTCGGCAGGGCGTGGAAAACGACGACCGTTGTCGTTCAGCTCGTCACATCGAAAAGGATGGGGCGGTGATCGGGGCCGGACATATCGAACACGTGGGCGAGGCCGGTGATGTCGACCGGCACGACCTTCACGTCCACCGATGCCAGTACCCAATCGAGAATGCCGCCCTTGTTCTGGGTCTGCTGGCCGTTCCAACACTCATAGGCAAGCCCCGCCGTATCGAGCTGTCCTACGTTTTTATATTCCAGGTTCAGGTCACCTGTTGCGACCCATTTACCGCCCAGGGACGTACAGGATTTGAGCTGGCTCTTGGTCACACCATTCTGGCCGGACTTGAAGTGTGCGAGGAATACGTAGCCCGTATAACCCTTCACGCCGTTGGCCTCCACCGCAATCAAATCCCTGTTCAGGGTAAACAGGCTGCCCTGGCTGATCACTTGCAATTGCTCAAAGCTTTTGACCATGACGATGTAGGCGTTCGAATAGCCGCCAGTAAAAGCATAAACACTGTAGTTCTTGTAGATGGCAGCCAGGTTCGAGCGGTAGTTGTCGATTTGCGCCGAATGTATCTCACACAAAAAAACGATGTCCGCATCCCAGTAGCTGCTGGAGCAACAGTTGTAGAGAAAGATGTCCACCTGGGTTTGCTTTTCCAGGGTGGAAGACTTGCCATTTTTTTCAACGTTGAAGCTAGCGATTCTCATGAGCCCTGTACTCCTTACTCCAGCACCCACTCCGCCAATTTCCCTGTCACCTGTGTCATCAACACATTCTCGACATCCCGTGCCCCCGCCGCGCTGCATTTGGCCAACACGGCCTTGACGATCCCGGCATCGAATTCGAACGCCTTGCCGGTCGCGGCCTTGTAGCGCCCGCGCAATTTTTCCAGTTTTGCCAGCACGATCCCTTCCAATGTCGCTTCATCCAGCGGCCGGTACGCCACCACCGTCATGCGCGCCAAAAACGCCGGGCGGAACGCTTGCAGCAGCACCTTGTGCAAGGCTTCGTTGAAGGCGTCGGTGCCCAGTTGCGCCACCGGCGTGTCCAGCAACAGTTCGGCGCCGACGTTGCTGGTGGCGAGCATCACGGTGTTCTTGAAATCCACCACCAGGCCGGTGCCGTCTTCCATCAGGCCTTTGTCGAAGACGTTGTAGAACGCTTCGAGCACATCCGGGTGGGCCTTTTCGATTTCATCCAGCAACACCACCGAATAGGGTTTGCGCCGGACCGCTTCGGTGAGCACACCACCGCTGCCGTAGCCGACATAGCCGGGTGGGGCGCCCTTGAGTTGGCTGACGGTGTGGGCTTCCTGGTACTCCGAAAGGTTGATGCTGATCAGGTTGCGTTCGCCGCCATACAGGGCATCGGCCAGGGCGTAGGCGGTTTCGGTCTTGCCCACGCCGGTGGGGCCCACCAGCAGGAACACACCGACCGGTTTTTGCGGATCGGTAAGGCCCGCGCGGTAGGCCTGCAGGCGCTGGGCAATGGTGTTCAACGCGGTGTCCTGGCCCATCACCCGCAGGCCCATGCGCTGGCCGAGGGTGCGCACGGCGTGGGCTTCATCGGCGAGCATCTTGCCCACCGGAATGCCGGTCCAGCCGGCGATCACGGCGGCGACGGTCTTGCTGTCGACCTGTTCCGGTACCAGCGGATCGTCCTGGCGAATGGCATCCAGGCCGGCTTCCAGACGCAGCAGTTCGGCGGCCAGGTGGTCGATGCGGTTATCGATCTCGGTGTCGGGTTTTTCACCGTCGGCGCGTTCGCTCAAGGCCAGCAGTTCGCGACGGGTGTCGAGCAGTTCGCGCACCGCTTCGCGCTCTTCGCCCCAGCGGGTCTCCAACTCGCGGATGGCCTGCACGTTGGCGCCCGACTCGGTTTCCAGGAGGGTGATCCGCTCGCGGTGATCCAGCCCTGTGGCCTGTTCACGGCGCAAGCGTTCGACTTCGTCCTTGAGGCTGTTCTGCCGGTGGCGCAGGCTTTCCAGCGGCGGCGGCACATCGTGTTGGCCGAGGGCGACCCGGGCGCAGGCGGTGTCGAGCACGCTGATGGCTTTGTCTGGCAATTGCCGCCCGGAAATGTAGCGGTGGGACAGTTTCACCGCCTCGTGAATGGCCGCGTCCAGCACTTGGACGCCGTGGTGTTGTTCCAGTTTGGTCGCCACGCCACGGAGCATTTCCACGGCGGTGAGCTCGTCCGGTTCTTCGACCTGCACCAACTGGAAGCGCCGGGCCAGGGCCGGGTCTTTCTCGAAGTATTTTTTGTATTCCAGCCAGGTAGTGGCGGCCAGGGTGCGCAGCTCGCCTCGGGCCAGGGCCGGCTTGAGCAGGTTGGCCGCATCGCTGCCACCTTCAGCACCGCCGGCACCGATCAGGGTGTGGGCTTCGTCGATAAACAAAATAATCGGTTTTTCCGCGCTGCGTACCGCGTCGATAACGCCTTTGAGGCGCTGTTCGAACTCGCCCTTGACGCCCGCGCCGGCCTGCAACAGGCCCAGATCCAGCACGCGCAACGTGACTTCCTGCAACGAAGGAGGCACGTCGCCTGCGGCGATGCGCAGGGCCAGGCCCTCCACCACGGCGGTCTTGCCGACGCCCGGTGCACCCACCAGGATCGGGTTGTTCTGCCGGCGCCTGAGCAGGATATCGATGCATTGGCGTATCTCACCGTCGCGCCCGACGATGGGGTCGATGCGTCCGGCCCGAGCATCGGCGGTCAGGTCCTGGGTGTATTGGTCGAGCACCGGGTCCTGTTTCTGTGGTGCCTCACCGGGTTTTGCCGGGCGCACGCCGCCGACCTGTTCCCGAGAGCTTTCGGTCCATTCCAGCAAATGGGCGCGCAAGGCCTCCCGGGGAATGCGCAACAGCGACGAAGCACTGTTGAGCAACAGGCTGCGACGCTCATCTCGGTCCAACAGTGCCAGCAACAACAAGCCGGAACGGATGCTGTCCAGGCCCAGCACGCTGGCCTGTACCACGGCGTCTTCCAGCAGGCCGATGGTTTGCGTCGACAGGGCCGGCGTGCGGGTACTGCCGGATTTGAACAGCTCCAGGGCCTTGTTGATTTCTGCCGCCACCGCGTCGCGCTCCAGGCCGAAGCGTGGCAGCAGACAGGCGAAGTCACCGCCTTCAATGTCCAGCAGTTCCAGCAACAGGTGCTCGATCTCCACATAGTGGTGGCTGCGTTGCAGGCAGCGCTGCGCGGCGCGCTCCAGAGCGCGGCGGTTGTCCGGGTTGAGGCGTCCGATCAGGCTGGCCAGTTCCATTTCAGGCGATCTCCGGCTGACGAAGGCGAGTTTCGATCCGTTGTACGGCAAGGTTCGGCTGGTGTTGCAGGCCACCGTTCCAGCTCAAGCGTGGCGGCGCCTGGCGAACCAGTTGCAGGGGCCCGGCGCCACGGATCAGCAGCACCAGGGTGCAGTCCAGATCGGGGCCGAAGTACAAGGCGTAAAGGCTGGCGAGTAACGGATGGGTCTCGCCAGTGGGCAACAAGGTATTGGCCTGGGCGGCGGTCAGCGGTCCGAGGGTCATGCGCACGCCGGCATGTTCGTCCCAGACCCGGATGCCGGCTATCGCGCTGTGGCCCAGGCGCAAGTTGCGCCCGCCGGGCTGCAAACGGCTGCGGCTGGCGGGGGGGATTTCACGCCAGCCACCTTC
This sequence comes from Pseudomonas halotolerans, assembly GCF_039581215.1. Lineage (NCBI taxonomy): Bacteria > Pseudomonadati > Pseudomonadota > Gammaproteobacteria > Pseudomonadales > Pseudomonadaceae > Pseudomonas > Pseudomonas halotolerans. Next base: position 16,228 of record NZ_JBCNTJ010000019.1, on the reverse strand, counting down.
GTAGGCGGTCAGTTCCACCGGCAGCCCGAACTGTTCGCGCACGACTGCCGCAAACCCGGCCAGAGAGCGCCGGCCATCGGCGTACAGCGCGGTACACGCCAGCACGCCAGCATCGGGTGCGGCCTGGCGTTCTTGCAAAGCCTTGGGCAGCAGGCCGGTCAACGCGCGCAGTTGTGCCTGCACGGCAGACGCCGCCGGTGCAGTAAAACCCAGGGCGATGCGGTGTTTGCGCATCACTTTGTAGAGCAAGCTGAGCAGGCGATGCTGGAACAGGTCGAGAAACTCCGCCGGCGCATGATCGCGCGCCCGTGCCCGCTGTTGCAGCCATTCCTGATAAGCGTAGGGCAAGGGACCGTCGGGGCCGCCGAGGCCAAAGATCGGCGTGGTCAGAACGGGCGCCGTGCCGGGCTCCTGCTTCAGGCTTTCGACTTCACTGGCGGCGAACAGTGGTGTCAACGGCCCACGCAGGCGCAGGGCTTCGGCATGGGGCGCGGTGCCGCTGCCCAGGGTTTCGGCCTGGGGCTGTTCGCGTTCCAGCACCAGCAATGCCTGAAGCCATTCGAAACGATGCGGATCGCGGCGCAAGCGTTGGCTCAGGTTCAGAGCGTCAGGGGTTTGCCGGCTTGGGGTTGCCATGTTTTCACCTCCCTGTCCGATTGAACCAGCACGGTGCGCACGAACCGATTGGCGGTGGCATAGAGGGAAAAGAACTGTGCCAGCACCCCGGAGAACAGCACGGCGCTGCTGCCGACGAAGTGTTGCGGGTCCAGTTGCAGGCGCACTTGCAACCCGTTGCGCCACCCGCGCCAGGCGTCTTCGCCGACATGGGCGATGACCCGGTCACAGGCCAGTTCCAGCACCCCGGCGATCTGTCGTCGGGCACTGGCTTCGTCCCGCAGGTTGTGCAATTCGAGAATTTCCCGCAGCGCGTCCAGCGCCTGGGGACCTTCCACCAGCGACAGGTGATTGAGGGTCAGTTGCGACACGAGCCGCCAGCGCGATTCGCCATCCAGGCGTGGCAGGCTTTGCGGGCTGGGCGGGTTGCGCAGGCGAGCCCAGGCCACCGGTCCGGGACGCTCAAAACCCAGTGCCGTGCCGGACGGCAGGCTCTGGGCCAGATGCCGGTTGGTGCACAGCAACTCCGCAGTGAGGCTGTAGTCCCGCGTGTCAGCCAGGGGATCGAACTGAGTGTCCACCAGGCTGACCATCAAGTCGGTCCCTAGACGATTGGGGCTCATGCCGTTGACTCGTCGTGCATGCCAGTAACAGGCCTGGTCATTGCCGTGCTGGCTGCCGTAATAGGCCGGGACTTTGCGCACCCCCTGGCTCGACATCGCGCGCATGCCGCGGATGCTGTGGATCTCGACGCTGTTTTCTCGATGACTGTCGGCCACCAGGCGGTATTCGCTGCGAGTGCCGTCGGGGCGTAGCGGCTCGGATGTTCTGGGGAACAGGTTGATCACTGGCGCGCAGCCCAGGGCGATGTCACTGGCCTGGAGCGGCAGGCGGCTGACGGGCGCACGGTCGAACACGATGTACAGGTACAACGATTGGTTGTCGCTGGTCGCCCCGGCCAGTGGCAGGTCGAAAAAACCGAATTTGTCGGGGAAAGCGAAGTATTCCGCCAGCAGACGCATGCCGGGATGCACACCGTCCTCGTCCGGCAGCAAGGCTTGATCACTGGCGAAACCGACGATCTCAGGCAGACCAGTCAGCGGTTCCGGTACGCTGCCCGGTGGGCCGGCCAGGACCTTCACGGCATGGGCGCCTAGCAGGTCATACAGCCAGGCGTTGATCATCGGTGAGGCTGCCAGGTGTACCCGCAGGGAATCGATCCCCAGCGTCGACCATTGGCTTTCCCCCAGGCAGTGCAGGTTCAGGCGCAAGGCCGAACGCGCCTGAACCACTCCCGTCAGCGCTTGAGCCTCATCGCTGCCCAGCAGCAACGCTTCACTGACTTCGATCGGCCACAGGCGCACGGCGGCCGTGGTGCGAAAATGAATGCTCTGCCCCTTGTCGGTGGTGACGAACAAGGGCGTGTCCCGGGGCAGGGGATAACCTTCATTGAGGTTGCCTTTGCTCGGGTCGGGCTCGAACTGCACGATGGCGCAGGACGGCAAAGGACGCAGGGCCAGGGGGTAAAGCTGTTCGAGCAAGGCGTCGCTGAACTCGGCATAGTCGTCGTCCAGTCTTCGCTGCAAGCGGGCGGCCAGCAACGCGAAGCCCTCCAGCAGTCGCTCGACATGCGGGTCCGGGCATTCGCCGGGAGACAGCTCCAGGCGCCTGGCGACCTTGGGGTAACGTTCGGCGAACAGGCTCCCGGCATGCCGCAGCCAGGTCAGTTCACGCTGGTAATAATCCAGCAGTTGCGGGTCAATCGAGTCGCTCATGTCGTACCTCAAGGCCGTCGCTGGCGGGCTCGATGACAAATGCCACGGGCCATGAGTGCTGGTCGCCGCGCAACTCGCCCAATAGCCGTATGTTCAGTTGCTGGGGATGACCCGGCACAGGGTTGACCTGAACCTCGCCCAACCGCAGGCGCGGTTCGAAGTGGTTGATGGCCTGGCGGATCTCGCGGGTCAGTTGGCGACGGTCATCGCTGCGCTGCTGCTGTAGCGCGGTCCAGTCAGCGATGCCGTAATCCAGGATGCTCGGCGGCTCGGTCAGCGCCTTTGGGCCGCGTCGGGTGTTGAACAGGCGCATCAGTTCGGCATGCACCGAGTCCTGCAACGCCTGCCGGTCGAACGCCCGCTCAGGGTCGTGCGCCGGGCTGGCCAGGCGATCGAACAGGGGCGGGCGAAGCCCAAAACCAGCCATGGGCGCGGCGTCCTTACTTGGTCATCTTGTTGGCCGCCAGGTCCCACGTCGTGCCCGCCGTGCCTTCCTTGGTGCCGTCGTCTTTCTGCGCGGTGAGTTCCCATTTGATCTTGGTGAAGTTCAGCGACAGGGTTTCCACCGGTTTGCCACCGGTGCCGCCACTGACGCTGACATTGGACAGCACGACGTTGGTCAGGGTGTAGATGATGAAGGGCATGAGTTTGCCGCTGCCTTCGGCAGCGTTGCGGCCGATGGTAATGACGGCTTGCGGGATCGGTTTGCCGGCGCAGCAGTATTCGTTGAGGGTGGGGGTGGAACTGTCGACGAATTTGGTCAGGGTGAATTCGCCAATGTGGGGCCGGCCGGAGGTGCGTTCCGAGTTGCTGACGTCGTTGGTGACCTGCATCGCCACGTTGTGGCTGTAGGACATGACTTCGATTTTGTCGGTGAAGCCCTCAAGCAGGCTGTCGCCCTTGATGTCGCCGCCGAGGTCGAGAATGATCGCATCCATTGTGTGGAACTCCAGAAAAAGACAAATGAGGTAGTGCCCGATACCGTTAAAAACGAACGCCGAACCTGTGGCGAGGGGATTTATCCCCGCTGGGCTGCGCAGCAGCCCTCCAAGCAGTCAACTCAATCTGCCTGACACACCGGGTTGCTGGTATTCAGGGCCGCTTCGCGCCCCAGCGGGGATAAATCCCCTCGCCACAACAGCGCCCTCGCCACAGGTTTCAACCGTCAGGCCGCTACCGGCGGCGGCAGGGTCGCCACCAGGCGGATCGAGGCGGTCAGTTCCTCAAGCTGGAAGTGCGGGCGCAGGAACACCGTGGCCTTGTAGGCGCCGGGCTTGCCAGCCACCTCCGTCACGTCCACCCGGGCTTCGCGCAACGGGTACTGCGCCTTGATCTCTTGCGGCGCGTTGTCGTTGATCAGCACGTAATCGGCGATCCAGTTATTGAGGTAGGTCTGCACGTTGTCGCGGGTCATGAAGCTGCCGACCTTGTCGCGCATGATCACCTTCAGGTAATGGGCAAAACGCGAAGCCGCGAGCACATACGGCAACATCGCCGAGATTCGCGCGTTCGCGTTGGCCTCGTTGGTGTTGTAGAGCTTGGCCTTGTTGGTGGTCTGGCCGCCGAAGAACACTGCCACGTCACTGTTTTTCTTGTGGCACAGGGAAATAAAGCCCAGGTCATTGAGTTCTTTTTCGCGCCGGTCGGTGATCGCCACTTCGGTCGGGCATTTGAGCGACAGGTCGCCTGAGCTGGTGCGGAAGGTATGGGCCGGCAGGCCTTCTACCGCGCCGCCGCCTTCGGCCCCGCGGATCGCCGCGCACCAGCCATATTTGGCGAAGGCTTCGGTGATGCGTTGCGACAGCGCCCAGGCGGCGTTGCCCCACAGGTATTTGCTGTGGTCGGTGCCATTGACGTCCTCGACGTAATTGATGCCTTCCACCGGCAGCGTGTCCGGGCCGTAGGGCAGGCGCAGCAGAAAGTGCGGCAGCACCAGGGACACGTAGCGCGAGTCTTCGCTTTCGCGGAACGAGCGCCACTTGATCAGTTCCTGGCTTTCGAAAATCTTCGACAGGTCCCGAGGCACCGCCAGTTCGGTGAAACTGGTCATGTCGAACAACCGGGGGCTGGCGGCGGCAATGAACGGCGCGTGCGCGGCGGCGGCGACGTTCGACAGTTTTTCCAGCAGCCCGATGTCCTGGGGATGGCGACCAAACGTGTAGTCGCCCACCAGCAGGCTGAACGGGTGCCCGCCGAAGGTGCCGTATTCTTCCTCGTAGATCTTCTTGAACAGCGCGCTCTGGTCGAACTCGACGGCTTTTTCCAGATCGTTCTGCAGTTCTTTCTGGGTCACGTTGAGCAGGCGCAATTTAAGCCGCGTGCTGGTTTCGGTGTTTTGCACCAGCAGGTGCAGGCCGCGCCAGGAGGCTTCGAGTTTTTGCAGCTCGGGGTGGTGCAGCACTTCGTTGAGCTGGGCGCTGATCAACTGATCGATCTGGCTGATGCGGTCGTTGATCATGGCCACAGTGTCCTTGTCGATGGCCATGCCTTCGTCGAGGACCTGGGTGGCGAATTCGGCCAGCATGTCGCGGGCGTAGTCCTGCTGGCTGTCGTCGTGGGCCATGCGGCCTTCGGCGATGATCTTGTCCAGCAGGGACAGGGTCTGGGTCGTGCTCTCGCTGGTTTGAGCGCTGGATGAAGCAGGCATGGCTTTATCTCCCTTGAGTGGTGAGCACGATCAGGCCTGTGGTTCGGCCGGGGCTGGGTCATCGTTGGCGGCGTCGGTCGGCAGGTCTTGCGCATCCTGAGGGCGGGCTGACTTGATCTCTTGCAGGCCTTCGGTGTTGGCGATCACGTCGCGCAGCAGCTTGTCCAGGTCATCGTTGCCGTCAAGCTTGGTCAGCAGGTCGCGCAGGCGCTGGCGCGCCTCGAACAACCGGCGCAGGGGCGTGACCTGCTCCACGACCTTGACCGGGTCGAAGTCGTCGATGTGGCGGAAGTTGAGTTCGATGTTGAGCTTGCTGTCGTCACCGCTGAGGGTGTTGTTCACCTGAAGGGTGGCGCGAGGCGAGATGGAAGCGAGTACCTCGTTGAAATTGTCGCGATCGATCTCCGTGAAACGCCGCTCGTTGAGCTTGGGCAGTGGGTCCAGTGGTTTGCCCGAAAGGTCGGCCAGAATGCCGACCACCAGTGGCAATTCTTTCTTTTCGATGGCATTGCCGATTTCCACGTCATAGGTGATCTGGACGCGGGGGGGACGGACTCTGTCGAGCTTGTGCTGGGTACTTTCTGCCATGGCGGCCGACTCCGATGCATGTAGGGGAGCAATGCATCGGGGGGCCCGCTCATCGCATTCCCTTGCTGATCCGCAGGTTGCAAATGGAGGGCAGTAGACCTGTCATTCCCTTGACGAACCTGGTGCATTCGACTGTGTGCGTCGAACTATCCAAGACGCTAGAACAGGTCTATAAAAAAGCAAGCAAAAACAATTTTTGACCGCTGAGAAAAGGAAGATTCATTTTGCGTGTCTTTTTTTCCGGATTTTTTTTGAGCCTCGCGCTCACCGGTTGCTCGCTCTTTGCCCCTAGCGTGGACCTGGACAGCCTGACCCTGGATGTCGCGCCGCGAGCCAATGACGACACTCCCATCGCGGTGGATTTTGTCGCCGTGAACGACCCGGATCTGCTCAAGCAACTGGCGGGCATCACCGCCCGCCAGTGGTTCGCCGAGCGCGAACAGTTCCAGCGCGACTATCGTCAACTCATGTCGGTATGGGGCCTGGAGCTGGTGCCAGGGCAATTCATCGACCGCCAACCCTTCCCATTGGAGGGCCGGCGCGCCGCTGGACTTTTGGTCTTCGCCAGCTATAACACTCCCGGAGCCCACCGGCTTCGGCTGGACGATCAGCGCAAGGCCTGGCTGAAGTTCGAAAGTCGTGAGATGACCCTCGTCAATGACGGTCAGCTCAACGCCCGTCAGCCTTGAATGATCGCGGGCCGCCCTGGGGCGGTGTCATTGGGATGTCGAAGGGAGTCGTATGAGTCTGTTACCTGACGCGGTTTGCTGGCACGAGGGCATGCAACTACTGCCCCAGCACTTCCAATTGCAAGGGCTGCGCGCCGAGGCCCTGGCCGCGCATTTTGCCGGTGCCTGCAACCCATGGTTTTGGGGTGTCAGCCAGTTGGAAGTCGACCCCTCGGCTCTCAGCGCCGGCCAGGTCCGGCTCTTGCAACTGCAGGGCACCTTGCCGGACGGGTTGCCGGTCAACGTGCAAGCCGGGGTCGGGCCGACCCTGGATTTGGACATCACCGAGGCGGTGAACAAGACCGACGACGCGACGGTGACGGTGTTCCTGGCCATCAGTCCGCTCTGGCGCGCCGGGCAATTGCTGCCGCTCAAGGGACGCCTGCAATCGGTCGTGGGGGACGCCTTGCCGGACCTCACCAGTGGCGAATTCCCCGAGTCCATTACGGTGTGGCGGCCGAACCCTCGGCTGTGCACGCAATTGAGCAAGGCCGACTCTATCTGCTTGCCGCTGTTGCGTATCCGCAAGGAAGGCGGAGGATTCCTGCGAGTGCCCTACACACCACCGACGCCGATCCTGTTGCCGGAATCGATTCTTGGTCGGCGCGTGGCCGGGTTGTGTGCCCGGGCACGGGAGAAGTGCCTGTTCCTGGCCGGGCGTCTGCGGCAGGCCCAAGCGGCCGGCAACCAGGACGATGCAGTGGAGATTCGCCGCCAATTGACGGCGTTGTGGGCGCGATTGCCGGAAGTCGAAGGCGCATTGAACACTCGAGTCGCGACGCCTCAGGCATTGCACGGCCTGTTATTGGGGCTGGCCGGAAGCTGGTCGGCGCTCGATCCGCTGGCCGGTGTCCCGGCCTTCGCGCCGCTGGATTTTCTGGAGTTGCAACGCGGCTATGAACCGCTGCTGGACTGGCTGGAAAACACCCTGGAGCTGGTCCGCGCCGGTTATCGCAGCGTGGCCTTCGAGCGCGATGACCAAGTGTTCTCGATCCAGTTGCCCGACGACCAGCCGAACCAGCGCCTGGTGATCGGCCTGCGTATGCCCAACGGTGCCAGTGAGCAAGCCGCGGCCGAGTGGCTGCGCGGGGCGATCATCGCGTCGGCGCCGCACATCCCGTTGTTGAGTCGCCAACGCATGAGCGGTCTGCCCCATCAGGCCATGAGTCGCAACGAGCAAGTGGCCTACAGCGTGGGAGACGACACCCGGCTGTTCGTCGTGGCCGCCAGTGGGCAATGGTTCGATGGGCAATTGCCGTTGCACATCGTAGCGCCGGCCTCGCATCAGGCCAGCAGTCCGTGGCAAGTGGTGTTGTTTGTCGCGCAAGCCGGTGAAAGCGCCTGATCGTAAAAGGGGAGTCGTATGCCTGACGGAAGTGGCGGGGCGGTTCGGAGTCTGCATGAGGCACCGCTGAGCAGTGCGTTTCGTCAGGCCTGGCTGAAGTGGTCCCAGGAGTGGCAGGACTTGCCCAAGGACAGTGATCCCGCGGTATTGGTCAGCCGGGTGGTGGAGTTCTCCGGGCGCAGTGCCCAGCGTTTGTGGCGGGTGGCATTCGCCACCGTGGGCGATGCGGCGACCGAGCAGGTCAAGGCGTTGGTCTACGCGTTCGTGGCGCTGGTGGACGAGACCTTGCTGTTCACCCCGTGGCCGGGACAACTGGCCTGGCAGCAGCATCCCCTTGAATCGCGCATGTATTCCAGCCGCCAGGCCGGCGAACGGTTGCCGGCTGCCATCAAGAAATTGCTGGATGAGCAGATGCCCGGCACCCGGGACCTGGCCAACGTTTACCTGCAGTGCCTGATTCTCGGTTTTCAGGGCCGATTACGTGGCGAGCCCGGTCAAGTCCAGCACGAAAAATGGCGTCTGGCGCTGTTCACGTACGCTTGGCAGCACGAGCCCGATTATGTCGATGTCAGCGAACGCCTGGCGCTGCCATCGGCGGCCATGCCGGTGCGCGTCCCGGCCCAGCAGTCGCTACCGGACGGGTTGCGCCTGGGGCTGGTGATCCTGGCGATGGTGTTGTTGCTGAGTGGGTTGGGGCAGGTGTTCTGGCGTGACATTCGGTCGGAGCTTGAGCCGGTGCTGCAACTGAACGAGTCGGTGGTTCAGGAGCAGGACTCATGAGCCTCTTGAGCATCGTCGCCCTGGTGTTGCTGGCGATGGTTGCGGTGCTGCTGATTGCGGCGGCGATCTGGTGGCTCCGCACCCAGGGCGGCGCGGCCATCCGCAGCTTCTATGGGGCGGTGCGCCACATGGAACAGGAGCAGGGCACCCGGGACCGTTACCAGATGCCCTGGTTGCTGATGCTGGGCAACGAGGCCGATGGCGCACAGTTGTGCGCTCAATGGCGCTTGCAACCGACAGACAAGGCGGCGTGGTTCGGGCGCTGGTGGTCGGATGCCGAAGGCGCAGTGCTGGTGGTGCCCCAGGCGCTGTTTTTGCCCGATGAGGGCATGAACATGCAACGGGGCAACTGGTGGCGCCTGTTGGGACTGATACTGCGCCTGCGCAGCAGACGGCCGCTGGACGCGGTGATCTGGACGGTGCCGTTCGGCAAGCTCGATGACCTCGAACAGACGACCGAGCTGAGTCTCAAGGTGCGCCGCTGTTTCATCGACCTCTTGCAACGGTTCGGCCTGAGTTTGCCGGTGTATGTGGTGATCACCGGGATGGAAGAACTGCCGGGGTTCCAGGAACTGGTCAGCGCATTGCCCGCCCAGGCCCGGGAATCGACGCTGGGCTGGTCGTCGCCCTACGCGCCCGATGCGGCGTGGCAATCGCAATGGAGCGATCAGGCGCTGGATCAGGTCAACGCCGCGCTGTCTCAGTCGATCATCGAAATCGGCGCGTTGTCGGGGCAGTTGACCAGCGATCTCTATGGTTTGCCGGAGCGTTTCGAAGGATTGCGGCGCGCCATGCAACTGCTGCTGGAGCCGGTTTTTCAGGGCAACGCGCAAGGCGAGGCGCCGCGCTTTCGCGGCGTGTACTTCACCGCCAGCCAGGCTCCCTCGGTCACCGGCGATGGTTTGTCCGCCAGCGACCGCGTGTTGCGCCAAACGGTGTTTGCCCGGCAATTGTGGTCACGCCGGCTGGTGGCCGAGCGAGGCCTGGCTCAGCCGGTGCCGCGCCTGCTGCGTTTGCGCCAACGCTGGCATCGACTGGCCGGTGGAGTGGCGCTGGTGGTCGGGGTGGTCTGGCTGGGGAGCATGGTCTGGGTCTGGCACGATTCCGTCGCGCAAGCTCAGGAGTTGTCGCGGTTGATCCTCAGCGCGCACAAAAACCATGTCGTGGTCGACCCCGATAAACCGCAACTGGAGCCGACCCGACAGAACGTGCAGAACTATTGGAACGTGCTGGAAAAGGCCCCGCGCTGGCGTTTTGTCTCGGTGGTGTTTCCGACGTCATGGTTCTCCGGTGTGGACGCACAACTGGATAACGGGTTGCGCATGACCGCCCGCCATCATTGGATATTGCCGTTGCGTGACCTGCTGGCCTGGGACCTCGAACAGCTCAAAGGCATCCGCAATACCGAGCGACGGGGCAATGTGGAAAGCGAAGACCCGGCGCAATGGCAAAGTTATGTGAAGGCCAAGGATCTGGTGGAACGTGCGGTGCGTCTGGAACAGCACAATCAGATGTTCAGCCAGGCGGTGAACAACCCCAAGGCGCCGTTGGACGAGCTGGTGCAACTGAGCAATAACGCCCTGTCGCTGAACCTCAACACCGGAACCTTGAGTCGGGCACGCTTCTACAATCGGGTGCTGTTCGATGCCCAAAATACCGATCTGAAGGGCCTGGACCTGAACGCCGCGCGCCCGGTGATTACCGATAATTTCATGGGCCTGATGCAGCGCTGGCTGGATCAGTATTTCCTGGCGGACAACTTCGTGCGCCAGGCCGGTTACCTGAAGCTGCATCTGCAACGGCTTGAGGCCGGCGGTGGCAATTCCTTGAGTGAACTTGAAGAGCTGATGGCGTTGGTCGATGACCTGCAGAGGCTCGTCAGCCTGACTAACTCGGCCTGGGGCCGAGGCAAGGGGCAGGACCTGGTGCCCGGTTACACCCAGTTGCTGGACAAGGTGGGCCACAGCACCCTGCTGGGGCCGGATCTTGAGCAGGATCTGGAGAGCCAGGCGGCAAAACTGCAGCAGAGCTTTCGCGACCAGTGGGTTGTCCAGACCGGCTCCAGGGACAATCTGTTGGTCCAGCAGGGCAGTGGGTTGCTGGTGCTGCAGGAGCACGTCACGGCGCTGGACAACGCGGTGCAAGCGCTGTTCAAGCGTGACTTCGTGGCGTTGGCCATGCAGAAGGCACCGTCGGACAGTAGCGCCGATGCGATGGGCCGGGGTGACCGCGACGATTTCAGCGTTGCCCTGAACTACTTCGCCAGCTACCAGAGCTACGCCAATGAAGAACTGCCGCGCATCCCGCCGGATTATCGGGGGGCGCTGATGGAGGCCGCTGAAAGCGCGGCGGCGCGGGCCATGTGGCTGAGTCTGGATGAAAGCGAGCAACCGCTGCCGGGCATGAGTTTCAATGTGCAGACCTCCCAGGCCGTTGCCCTGCAAAAAGCCTTCATGGACGTGAAACGCAGCGATCTGGCGATTCGTTTTCAGCGTCTGCTCAACCGCCGCGCATTGGCGCAGATCCAGAGTGGCCTGGACGAAATCGACGCCCAGCCACTGTTTACTCAACGCACCGCTGTCCAGCAATGGAACGGCTCGAAGAACTTCGGCTTGCAGTTGTACGGCGCCACTGATCCTCAAGACCTGAAGCTGAGCCTGAACCAGCAGTTCGGCGCCATGCTGCAAATCGCCGAGCAACGCATGCCCGCACTGGAATGGCTGATTGTCCAGCAGGATAACCTGTCGGCCCTGGAGCACGATCAAGTCAGCCGGTTCATGGCGCTCAATGACGAACTGCTCAAATATAAAAACCAGAACCCGGCCAGTGCGGCTGCCCAACTGGAGCAGTTGGTAAGCCGCGATTTCATCGAAATGGACACCGCGTCTTGCGCGCAGATTCTACAAACATCCAGCCTGCCCGGAGGGCGCGGCGACCTGGCCGTGCGCACCGTTTCCCTGCAACAAGGCGCCTTGCAACGGTGCCTGTATCTGCAACAGAGCCAAGCGGCGATGGCCTGGAATGACCTGGCCGATTACTTCAATCAGTACCTCGCCGGGCGCTTTCCGTTTTCCCAGGATGTGCGGGCCAGCGATGCCGACCCGGCGCGGGTCCAACGCCTGCTGGAGCTGATCGACACGCGGCTGCCCCAGGCACAGGCCGGGCTGGCCCTGAGCCGAACGCCGGAGCGACTGGCGGCGGAGGATTTTCTCAACCGTTTGAAACAGGCCGGTGCCTGGCTCGGGCCGTTGTTCGTGCGGGACAAGAGCGGCCTGCTCGGCGTGGAAATGGACGTGCGCTGGCGAACCGACCGCGAGCAGGAACGCGGCGCGGATCAGGTGATCGCCTGGGGGCTCAACGCCGGCAATCAACAGATCAGCTACCCTGGTGAAACCGGACAGAATCTGCGCTGGATGGTCGGCCAGCCGGTGAGTTTGACTTTGCGTTGGGCCCGTAACGGTTACCAGCGTCCGGCCAACGACCCCTTGCAACCCGACCTGGTGGTGCGCGATCTGGAGGCCGGTTGGGAGTACCAGGGGCCATGGTCGTTGCTGCGCCTGATGCGTTCACTGGTGTCAAGCCAGCGCCAGCCGAATGCCGACTACACCGACTTCCCGCTGACCCTGCAACTGCCGGTGACGGCCCAGACCCATGCGACCACGGCGCAACAGACTTTGATGTTCCTGCGTCTGTCGCTGATGAGCCAGGGTTCGAAGCTGCCGCTGTCGATCCCGCCGCTGCCGACCCAGGCACCCCGTTCACCTTTCATGGCGAGCTCATCGAGCCCCGCCATCGCCACCCGCGAGGAGGGTTTGTGAGCTTGCCGATATCCCCGTTGCCCGAACTCATCGCGCGGTTGCTTGAGCCGATCAGCGTCGAATCGCCCTGCGGCCAGGATCTGCGCTACGAACCGGAGTTCGACCGGTTGCGCCAGTTGCGCCGTGAGGACGATACCAGCTTGCCCACCGGTGTATGGCAATCCTCGATCAAGCGTGCCCAATGGCCGGAACTGGAAAGCCTTGCCACTGCGCTGCTGCTCGAACGCAGCAAGGATTTGATGATCAGCGCCTGGCTGGGGGAGGCCTGGTTGCACCTGACAGGGCTGGAAGGATTGCCGGGCAGCCTGGCGTTGGTGGCGGGGTTGTGTGAGCGCTACCCCGAGCAGTTGTATCCCCGGGCCGATGACGGTGACCCGTCGTGGCGGGTGATTCCGCTGGAGTGGCTGGCCCGTCGCTACAGCGAAGTGTTACTGACGCGGGTGCCCTTGTTCGATGGCCGGGACCCTGATTTAGAAGGGTTCTGCCTGGCCGACTGGCAGCGTTTGCAGCGCCAGCAGGTGTTGGTCAACGACAGTAAAAACGCCAAGGCCTCGGCGGAAGTTGCGCGCAACGACCAGAAAAAACTCAGCGAACTGATTCGCACCACACCCTTGTCGTTCTGGCTGCATCGCCAGGGCAGCCTGATGCTGAGTCTGCAACACCTGCAACGACTCGAAGCATGGAGTGATGCATGCCTGGGCGATCAGGCCCCGGGCTATACCTCCCTGCAGGACGTGATTCAGGCCTTGCTGACATTGATAGAGGAGTTCATTGCAATGAACCCACAGCAACCCACCGTCGTGCCGGCACCTGCGGTGACGCCGCAAACCGCCCCGGCGCAAGCGGGCGCCGCTGTCGCCCAGGTTTTTCAGGAACCGGCCAGCCGTGAAGAAGCCTATCGCCAGTTACTGGTCATTGCCGGCTACCTGGCCCGCACCGAGCCCCACAGCCCGGTGCCCTATTTGATTCGGCGCGGCGTGGAGTGGGGCAACAAACCGTTGAGCGAGCTGCTGGGCGAACTGATCAGTGCCGATGCCGAATCCAGGCGTCTGTGGACGCTATTGGGCGTTCTCTAACGCTCCTAGTCGGGCAAGCGCACCGGCGTCAGCACCGGTTTGCCGGAAAAGAACGCAGTCAGATTCTGGCCCACCAGCTCTACCATGGCGCGGGTCGCTTCCGGCGACAGACCGGCCACGTGGGGTGTGAGGACGACGTTGGGCAGGTTTTTCAGCGCCTGCGGCACCTCGGGCTCGTGATCGAACACATCCAGAGCCGCTCCGGCAATTCGCCGTTGCTCCAGGGCGCTGACCAGATCGTCGGTAGCCACCACGCTGGCCCTGGCGACGTTCACCAGAAATCCTTTTGGGCCGAGCGCATCGAGGGTCTGCTTGTTGATCAACTGCCGGGTATCCAGGCCGCCGGGTGTGGCGACGATCAGGAAGTCCGAGATCCGCGCCAGTTCCGTGGGCGTGGCGCAGAAGGTGTAGGGCACGTCATTGCGTACCCGACGATTGTGATAGCTGACACTCATATCAAAGCCCAGGGCGGCCCGCTTGGCGATCGCCATGCCCACCGCGCCAAGGCCCAGCACACCCAGCCGCTTACCGGCCAGGGAAGGGCGCGCACTCCTGGGCCATTCGCCCCGGCGCAGGGCGGCATCGCAATAGGGGATGTCGCGCACCAACGCCAGTAACAGCGCCATGGCATGGTCGGCTACCGACGACGCGTTGACCCCGGCGCCGTTGGTCACCACCACCCCGCTCTGGTGGGCGGCCTGCAGGTCCACCTGTTCGTAGCCGGCGCCGATCACGCAGATGATTTTCAGGTTGGGCAGGGCGGCAATTTCTTCGGCCGTCAGACCCAGGGGGCCGCGGGTCAATACCGCGCTGAACCGTTCTCCATGTTCATAAATCGCCGTCCTGCGTTCGGCAGGCGTGGGAGCCAGCTCCAGGTGATAGCCCTGTCGCTCAAGAATGGGCAGGTACTCGTTGACGGTTTCAACCAGGACAAGAACGGTTGCGGTCATGCTGTGCTCCTGTGGGCTATAAGACTACGAAACCCTGTTGGGAGCGAGCCTGCTGGCGATAGCGGTGTCTCAGGCAATACCAAGGCTGGCTGATCCATCGCTATCGCGAGCAGGCTCGCTCCCACAGGGTTTTGTGCATTATGGCTTAGCGTGCGCGGGCAGTTGTTTCATCTGTTCTGAGTGTAGGAGCTGGCGCAAAACGGCGATAGGCCGGCGGCTTCATTCCCCAGCATTATTTGTGGCAGATGCGCCGCCTTCACGACCACTCCTCAGCTAAGTCTTTGCTTCTGCTCGTGAATCCCGGACAATCGCGCCCCTGTTTCGGCCAGGGCGCTGCCTGTCGGGGTTTTCTGACTCGTCCCGGCCGGGTGCATGTGACCGGAATGCGGAGATCCGACCGGATGAATGATCAGGCCACTGGCGTCGACGAACGCTTTGAAACGACAGCCCCAACGACGCTTAGCCAATGGGGACGCCATGACACCACCTGGATGCTGGGCCTGTTTGGCACCGCCATCGGTGCAGGTACTCTGTTCTTACCCATCAATGCGGGCCTGGGCGGCTTTTGGCCGCTGCTGATTCTGGCGTTGCTGGCGTTTCCCATGACGTTCTACGCCCACCGGGGGCTGACCCGTTTCGTGTTGTCCGGCCGTGACGGCGCGGACATCACCGAAGTGGTGGAAGAGCACTTCGGCCTTAAGGCCGGTGCACTGATCACGTTGCTGTACTTCTTTGCGATTTTTCCGATCCTGCTGATCTACAGCGTGGCGCTGACCAATACGGTGGGCAGTTTCCTTGCGCATCAATTGCATATCCAGCCGCCACCTCGGGTGGTGCTGTCGCTGGTGTTGATCCTGGGGTTGCTGGCGGTGGTGCGATGCGGTGAGCAGGCGATCGTCAAGGCCATGAGCTTGATGGTCTATCCGTTTATCGTAGCGTTGCTGTTCCTGGCGGTGTTTCTGATCCCGCACTGGAACGGTGGCATCTTGACCACAGCGTCCACATTGCCTGAACCTTCGGCGTTGCTGCACACTTTGTGGCTGGCGATTCCGGTGATGGTGTTCTCGTTCAACCACTCGCCGATCATCTCGGCGTTTGCGGTGGATCAGAAGCGTCGCCATGGTGACAACGCCGAAGTGCGCAGTTCGCAAATCCTGTCGCGCGCCCATGTGCTGATGGTGGTGATGGTGCTGTTTTTTGTGTTCAGTTGCGTTTTGACGCTTTCCCCGTCGCAACTGGCTGAGGCCAAGGCGCAGAATCTGTCGATCCTGTCGTACCTGGCCAACCACTTCAGTAACCCGACCATTGCTTTTGCCGCGCCGTTGATTGCGTTCGTGGCGATCTCCAAATCCTTCCTGGGGCATTACATTGGCGCCAGCGAAGGCCTCAAGGGGTTGATCGTCAAGAGCGGTCGCCGTCCGGCGGCCAAGACCCTGGACCGTGTGACGGCGGCGTTCATGCTGGTGGTGTGCTGGATCGTCGCCACCCTTAACCCCAGCATCCTGGGCATGATCGAAACCCTGGGCGGCCCGGTGATCGCGGCGATCCTGTTCCTGATGCCGATGTACGCCATCCAGAAAGTCCCGGCCATGGCCCGTTACCGCGGCCAGGCGTCCAATGTGTTCGTGACGCTGGTAGGGGTGGTGGCAATCACCGCGCTGGTCTATTCCCTGACAGCCTGACCCGATCCTTGTGGGAGCGAGCTTGCTCGCGATGGCGTCGAGTCAGCAGTATTGATGTCGACTGATCCACCGCTATCGCGAGCAGGCTCGCTCCCACAGTTTTTCGAGGTGTGCATAGAAGCAGCGTCAGGCACAGATCCCCTGTGGGAGCGAGCCTGCTCGCGATAGCGGTGGTTCAGTTTGCATCGAAATGACAGGCATAAAAAAACGCCGCCCCTCGCAAG
>NZ_JBCNTJ010000018.1:0-131601 GCF_039581215.1 Pseudomonas halotolerans | reverse complement strand
GCCGATGGTAGTGTGGGGTTTCCCCATGTGAGAGTAGGTCATCGTCAAGATTAAATTCCGAAACCCCTATCTGCTGACGCAGGTAGGGGTTTTGTTTTTGTGCCGGAAAAAAGGATGACCTGAAGAGGTCATCCTTTTTTTTGCATCAATGGGTTACGCCCCAGGAACCGGGCAGCTCAGATCACCTTCTTCGCATTTGAGGTAGGTCTTGAACGTCTTGACCCGGGCCTTGGTTGCGGCTGTGGTGCAATTGCTGTGGACCAGCGGATAAACGCTACCCCCCTCGACTCCGGACGCAGAAAATTTGCATTCGGCGTCACGGAAGCTGATCCAGGCCCGCTGTGCCTTGACCAGTAGCTGCTTGGCCTGCGGGTCATCTTTCAGGCGTGTAGTGATCTGCTTGTACAGCTGGTTCAGCTCGTTGTCAGCGGCTTCGTGCTCTTGGGCTGCGCACTGGTTCATCGCTCCCTGGGTGGTAGCATTGGCGCAGTCATTGGCTTGAACGACGCTGACAAAAAGCAGCGGCGTCAGTCCTAGGAACAAGCGTGAGGACATGGTCGATCTCTCCCTGATGGGGTTACAAATGCCGAAGGAGTGTACCCAAACGCTGGGTCGATACAACTTTCTGGTTGGCCTCGTGGTCTTACAGGCCTAGTGTTGAACACAGGAGGTGACTCATGCATTCATCTGATCGCATTGAAAGAAAAATTCTGCTCAAGGCGCCACGCTCTCAGGTCTGGCGGGCCTTGGCCAATGCCGAAGCCTTCGGTCAATGGTTTGGTGTCGCGCTTGAGGGCAGACGATTTGTCGCGGGCGAGCGGACCCAGGGACAGATCACCTATCCAGGCTATGAACACCTCATCTGGGACGTTGCGGTGGAGCGGGTTGAGCCGGAGCGGGTTTTTTCGTTTCGCTGGCATCCGTACGCCATTGAACCGCAGGTGGACTACTCTCAGGAACCCGAAACGAGGGTTCAGTTCGAACTTGAAGACATGGATGGCGGCACCTTGCTCAAAGTGGTGGAGTCGGGCTTTAACGGGATCCCGCAGGCGCGGCGGCTTAAGGCTTTTCGTATGGACAGCCGTGGCTGGGACGAGCAGATGGCGAATATCGAAGCATTCCTGACCAAGGCCTGACCCCTCCGTGCCTGAACAATCTAAGGGTTTACGGAAGGGCTGATATAGCGAATGTCTTACACGCCATGGTTGCTATATCGTCTGTTGCGCTTTGGATCCGATGCGTAATCTGTACTCAACCACTGAAGCACAGGGAGTGCTTCAGGATCATGGACGATCGACCTTGCAAGGATGGCTATCGACAGGGAGTCGTAATGGTCTTGGAAAAACCCGCCTCGGCGGGTTTTTTTTCGTCTGCAGAAAAGCCGACCTATCAAGCCAGGCGTTGCGCCATGGTACGGTCCGAACCATCAGCGGCAAGGGCTTGCCCAGGTGTACGGTCCGAACCATCAGCGGCAAGGGCTTGCCCAGGCGTACGGTCTGAGCCATCAGCGGCAAGGGCCTGCCCAGGTGTGCGGTCCGAGCCATCAGCGGCAAGGGCCTGGCCAGGTGTACGGTCCGAACCATCAGCGGCCACAGGCTGCTGATATCCGAGCGTTTGCGTAAAGAAACGGTCCTGCTGCTGGCTCGGCAGGGCAAAGGCACTGACGCTCAGGACGAAGGTGGTAACGGCGATCAAGGAGCTGAAAGTTTTCATGGCGATGACTCCGGTCATATCAAAGGGGTTGAGTGCCAGGTCGTTCAGATGTCGCGATCTGCTGAACCCGTTGCAGCCCGGACGGTAGTCTTGCTGCATGGGTTCAGAGTAGGGGCGAGGAGAGGGGCACCGTTAGGCGGATACTGCCCTTGATTTGCCTGATTCTGTTTGTGTGCAGGATCAGGCGCGACTTGCCTGCAAGGCCTGGGCACGCAGTCGGGCGATGTCCTTGCTCGGCGAGGCGCCGAATAGACGGCTGTATTCGCGGCTGAACTGCGAGGGGCTTTCATACCCCATTTTGTAGCCGATTGACGAAACGTCGCTGTTCTCCGCCAGCAACAGCCGTCGGGCTTCCTGCAGGCGCAGCTGTTTCTGGTATTGCAGCGGGCTCATGGCGGTCACGGCTTTGAAGCGATGATGCAATGCCGAAGGACTGAGATTGATCATTTGTGCCAGGCTATCGATGCTCAGCGGCTCGGCATAATGGCTGTTGAGCCACTCGATTGCGCGACTGATGCGGTGGGTTTGCGTGTCGGGGATGGCAATTTCGTGCAAGCGCTGGCCTTGGGCACCCCGTAGCAGGCGGTAGAAAATCTCCTGTTGGGCCAAGGGCGCGAGCGTGGCGATATCGTCTGGACTCTCCAACAGCCGCAGCAAACGCAACACGGCATCGAGCAGCGGCGCATCGATGCGATCCAGGAATAATCCGCGACCGGTCCGCTGGGCCGGTACTCCAATGGGGCTGGCGTCGGCGATCAGACGGCAGATCTGCGCCGGGTCGATATCCAGACGAATGCACAGGTAGGGGTGCTCGGGGCTGGCTTCGATCACCTGACCCGCCAGCGGCAGGGTGACCGATACCACCAGGTAGTTGAGCGAATCATAGACGTAGCATTCATCCGCCAGCCGAACCTCTTTGCGGCCCTGGACGATCACACATAAACCGGGCTTGTGGATCGTGTGCAGGGCTTCAGTGGGCTGGTCGCTACGGATCAGGTGCAAGGCCTCGATGGCGGTGGGATGAACGCCGAATTCCGGGGCGAAGCGCTTCATTAGTTCCGCCAGTTCGGTGCGGCGCGGGTTGACGCCGTCCTCAGGCGCAACGTGGATGGACGTGGATACCGACATGCCGATCTATCTCCCTGGCCAAATGCGTTGACCGCGCTAGTAAAGCCGATTGTGCGCCCGACGACCAGAGGCGGTTTTATCGCTACAGGATCGTGCAAGGGCGCAGGAGGATCCGGCTAACCCAGACACGGATCTGCTCCCTAATCTGGACCTGTCAAAACGCTCCCACCGGGGGGCAATACATCCAGACGAGGAAACCATCATGTCCACTATTCAAAACAAAGTTGTGGTTATCACCGGCGCCAGCAGCGGTATTGGCGAAGCCGCCGCACGGTTGCTGGCTGCCCGGGGCGCGCGAGTGGTGCTGGGTGCACGACGCGTCGATCGCTTGCAGGCGCTGGTGCAGGAACTTGAAGCCGACGGCCAGCAGGCTGCTTGCAAAGCCGTGGACGTGACGCGCCGTGATGATGTCCAGAGCCTGATCGACTTCGCTGTCGAGCGATTCGGCAAGGTCGACGTGATCATCAACAATGCCGGTGTCATGCCGCTCTCCAAACTCGAGGCGCTGAAAGTCGAGGAATGGGACCGCATGATCGACGTCAACATTCGTGGCGTGCTCCACGGTATCGCCGCCGGCCTGCCGCTGATGCAGCGTCAACGCAGTGGCCAGTTCATCAACATCGCCTCCATCGGTGCCTACGCGGTCAGCCCAACGGCTGCGGTGTATTGTGCGACCAAGTACGCCGTGCGGGCGATTTCCGAGGGTTTGCGCCAGGAGGTCGGCGGTGACGTGCGGGTGACGGTGATTTCCCCTGGCGTAACCGAGTCGGAGTTGGCTGAAAGCATTTCCGATGAAGGCGGGCGCGCCGAGATGCGTGAATTCCGCCGGATCGCCATTCCCGCCGAGGCGATTGCCCGGGCGATTGCCTATGTCATTGAACAGCCGGCCGATGTGGACGTCAGCGAACTGGTGGTGCGCCCGACGGCCAGCCCGTTCTGAATTGAATCGTTATTGCTGTGCCAATCGCGCCGCTGCCCGTTGAGTGATCTGCGAGCGCACTCGAAACGACTCCGCTGCACGCCGGTTGGCTTCTTCCAGCACCTGGGTCGGGGCGGTGTCCGGGCTGCCGGCGTTGAACGGCGGGGCAGGGGCGTACTCGAGCTGCAGTTGGACCAGTTCGGCGGTGTCCTGGTCGAACAGTTCGGCCGCCAGGGTCAAGGCAAAGTCGATTCCGGCGGTGATGCCGCCACCGGTGAGCAGGTTGCCATCGCGGACTACGCGGTTCTTGACCGGCGTCGCGCCCAGGGTTTGCAGCAGGCTGTGATAGGCCCAGTGGGTGGTGGCACGCTTGCCTTGCAGCAGACCCGCGGCACCGAGCACCAGCGCACCGGTACATACCGAGGTGATGTATTTCGCGTTGGCGGCTTGCCGCTTGATGAAGGCCAGTGTCTGTTCGTCTTCCATCAGGGCGCCGACGCCGGTCCCGCCGGGGACGCAGATCACGTCGAGCTTCGGGCAGTCCTCGAACGTGGTGGTGGGCAGCAGCACCAGCCCGGTGCTGGCGGTGACCGGCGCCAGGTCCTTCCAGACCAGGTGGACCTTCACGTCTGGCAACGAGGCCAGCACGTCATAAGGGCCGGTCAGGTCCAACTGCTGGACTTGGGGAAATAACAGCAAACCGATCTGCAACGTCATGTCGCGTTCTCCTTTGGATGATGCCCGAGGGGTGGACGGTTTTACTTTAGAGCCGTAGGCTCTGGCGTATACGCCAATAAGCCCACGAATTACGCCAATATGCCCAGCCCACCGAAAACCGTTCATGTCCTGGCCTTCGCCAACGTGCAAGTGCTCGATGTCACCGGGCCCTTGCAGGTCTTCGCATCGGCCAACGACCTGGCCCGCCAGCACGGCCTGCCGCTGCCGTACACGCCGATGGTCATCGCTGTGGGCGGTGGGGCGGTGATGTCCTCGGCGGGGTTGGCGCTGATGGCCGAGCCGTTGCCGAGCGAAGGCAGTGACACGCTGTTGATCGCCGGAGGCTGGGGCGTGTACGAAGCGGCGAAGGATCCGGCGCTGGTGGCCTGGGTCAAGGATCATGGCCTGCGTTCGCGCCGGGTGGCGTCGGTGTGCACCGGGGCGTTCCTGCTGGCCGCCAGCGGTTGGCTGGACGGGCGTCGAGTGGTCACGCACTGGACCCGCTGCGAACAACTGGCCGAGCAACATCCGCAACTGCGGGTCGAACCCAACCCGATTTTCATCAACGACGGTCCGGTCTGGACCTCGGCCGGGGTCACGGCCGGCATCGACCTTGCCCTGGCGCTGGTCGAGGAGGACCTGGGCCGTGCGGTGGCGCTGGAGGTCGCCCGGCACCTGGTAGTGTTCCTCAAGCGCCCTGGCGGCCAATCGCAGTTCAGCGTGACCTTGTCGCTACAAAAGCAAGGCAGTCGGTTCGATGATTTGCACGCCTGGATCGCGGAAAACCTCACCCGCGACCTGGGCTTGCCGAACCTGGCGGCCGAAGCGGGGATGAGTGAGCGCAGCTTTGTACGGCACTACCGCGCCGATACCGGCCAGACCCCGGCGCGGGCCGTGGAGTTGATTCGCGTGGAAACCGCCCGCCGACTGCTGGCCGACACTGCGCTGTCGATCAAACGGGTAGCGGTACAATGCGGCTTCGGCAGCGAAGAAACCCTGCGCCGCAGTTTCCTGCGGGCCATGGGTGTGACGCCGCAGGCCTATCGCGAGCGTTTCGCGGTCAGCCTTCAAGCAGATCCAGCAATGCCTTGAGCGTGGCCTGGGGAGTTTCCTGGGGAATGTTGTGCCCAACGCCGGCCAGCACTCGACGCTCGTAAAAACCGGTGAAATGCTCGGCGTCTTCGTCGTGTTCAGGCGCAGGTCCGACGCCGTCATCGGCACCGCACAGGGAAATGCTCGGCACGCTGATGGCCGGTTGCGCGGTCAGTCGCTCCTCCAGCCACTCCAGCGTCGGGTCGCCCGGTGCGTACATGAAGCGATGGCGGTAGGAATGAATCACCACCTCGACGAAATCCGGGTTGTCGAAAGACGGGGCGCTGAGTGGATACAGCGCTGCGCCGCGCGTCCAGGTCGGCGACCACAGGCGCCAGAGCAACTGACACAGTTCGCGCCGGTTCTGCGTCAGGCCCTCGACGCCCCGGGCGGTGTGGAAGTAATACTGGTACCACAATCTGTGCTCGGCGTCAGGGTCCAAAGGCTGAGTCGATCGGGGAATGTCCTGCAAGTTGTAGCCATCCCCGGTCACCAGGCAGCGCACACGCTCGGGCCACAGCGCCGCCACGATACACGCGGCCCGCCCACCCCAGTCGTAGCCGCACAACGCGGCTTGGGGGATGGCGAGGGCCTGCATCAGGTCCAGCAGATCCTGGGCCAGCGCCGCTTGCTGGCCGGAGCGCAGAATGCTCGGGTCATTGAACTGGGTCGGGCCGTAGCCGCGCAGGTACGGCACGATGACCCAATAGCCGCGCTGGGCGAGGGCCGGTGCGACGTCATCAAAGGCCCTGGGGTCGTAAGGGAACCCATGCAGCAGGATGACCGGCTCGCCGTTGGCGGGGCCATGCTCTTCGTAGGCGATGCGCAACAGCGGCGTCACCGCAAAACTGACCTTCGGTTCCTGCTTCATGTCGACCTCCGGCGGCGCCCGGTTGAGGTTATGCGGGTTCCTGATTGACGTATTTGCTCCGATCCGGCGTGAAGGTCACGATCATGTTCGTGCTGGAGCAGGTCAGGGTGCGGTCCTGGGACAGGTCGATGTCCAGGTCTTCACCGCGCAGGCCCTGCCATTGGGCGAGGTACTTGAGGCAGCCGAACTTTTCGTTTTTCTTCAGGCTGCGACTGACACCGCCTTTCCAGCCCAGCACTGGCAACTCACCGGCCAGGCAACGTTGCGCCAGTTCGGGAAACTTCAGCGCCCGGTCGCGGCCGATTTCCCAGCACTTGATCAGGCCTTTGTCCTGACCTTCCCAGAGGTCTTCCCGGGTCAGGCCTGTTCGCGGCGGTGTGGTGATGGGGCGTTTTACATGGGTCATGTCAGATCCTTGAATCGGGTTTTATCGGGCAGCTCCGCTGCACCCTTGAGTGCATCGATCTTAGGAGGGGTTTGCGGGGCTGGCAACCTGAAACCGGCGGCAGCGATAGATGGAGAAATGTTGGTGCCCGCTTCTGTGGCGAGGGGATTTATCCCCGCTGGGCTGCGTAGCAGCCCCGAAAACGGTCAACTCGGTCTGTCTGGCAAATTGGATTGGCCTATGGACGGGCTGCTACGCAGCCCAGCGGGGATAAATCCCCTCGCCACAAGGGTGTGGAGTTCCTACAAAAAAATAGGTGAGCCGGAATTTTCTGACGAGTCGTGGCGGTTGCCGGTTCGGAAGCGGCGGGGCTAGGCTTTGCCGGTCGCTGCAAAATCAGCGACCGGGTTTGGTCGCCCGGGTTTAGAATGGCGCACGGTGCCGCGCGAGCGGCAAGCTGCTTTATGGCTGGCTGTGCGTGGGAGGGCTTCGGGCCCTGCCGGGTTTCCATTCCCTGGTCGACCAACCTGCGTACAGTTCGCCACCCTCCTGCTTGGTCGCGGAAAGGGCGAACTCCCTCTTTTGAATGGAGCTTCACCATGGTCAAGATCACCCCCAACCCCCCAAAAGCCGAAAACCTGTCCGCCTACACCACCCTCGACACAAAAAAACTCCGCGAAGCCGCCGACCGGGCGCTGAATATCCACTTGTCTCCCCCGGCCCCAGCCAAACCCGATACCCAGAATGGCCAGGTATTTTCAGTGGTCCCAGGCCTCAACACCGAATCCGTGCTGACCAGCCTCAGCGAAACCCTGGCTTCGGCCAATGCGATGGTCAGTGACCTGGCGTTCGAGCTGGAAGGCTCCCGGCGGCATGTGGCGCTGGGGGTTCAGCAGTTGATTGAACTGTGTACGTTGTTGGCTGAGCGTGCGTTGGATGACATCGAATTGGCAGAGCCTACGCGATAGTCGTTACACCCTGTCCTCTGTGGCGAGGGAGCTTGCTCCCGCTGGGTTGCGAAGCGACCCCCTTGTGTCATGGAGATTTTGCGCCTGCTGCGCAGTCGAGCGGGAGCAAGCTCCCTCGCCACAAAAGATTTATTTTCATTCACACGTACAACTCACGGCTGCCAATGCGTCTTGTCCCCACTCAATTTGCGGTCCAGGAAGCTGGCAGCGCTGATCAGTGCCAGGTGGCTCAACGCTTGGGGGGTGTTGCCCAAGTGGTAGCCGTGGCTGTCGAACTCTTCGGCGTATAAGCCCAGTGGATTGGCGTAGCGCAGCAACTGCTCGAACTCCAGCTGGGCTTTTTCCACGCGGCCGGCGCGGGCCAGGCATTCGACGTACCAGAACGAGCAGGCGACGAACGAACCTTCGGTGCCGTTGAGGCCGTCGATGGGGCTGTCGTCGTTGCGGTAGCGGTACACCATGCCGTCGCGCACCAGGCTTTTTTCAATGGCATCAAGGGTTGAAAGCCAGCGCGGGTCGCGGGCGCTGACGAAGCGCACCAGGGGCATCAACAACATCGAACCGTCGAGAGCGGTGCTGCCCAGGCGCTGGACGAAATGCTGCCGGTCCTCGTTCCAGAAGTTTGTCCAGATGTCTTCGTAGATGGCCTGGCGGGTCTGGTCCCAGCGCGCGAACGGGGCGGGCAGGGAGCGTTTTTCGGCCAGGCGGATGGCGCGGTCGACGGCGACCCAGCACATCAGGCGCGAATGCAGGAAGTGTTGCTTGTCGCCGCGCATTTCCCAGATGCCCACGTCCTTGTCCTGCCAGATTTCGCACACTTGATCGACCACGTTGACGGTGTGTTTCCAGCCTTGGTGGGAAATGGCTTCGCCGTACTTGTTGACCAGGTACACCGCGTCCATCAGCTCGCCAAAGATGTCCAGTTGCACCTGTTTATAGGCGAGGTTGCCGATGCGCACCGGCTGAGCATTGCCGAAGCCGCTCAGGTGCGACAACTCGGTTTCTGGCAGCTCCTGCCTGCCATCCAGGCCATACAGGATGTTGAGCTTGGTCGGCTGGTCGCAGCAGTCACTGACCCGGCCCCGCAGAAAACGCATGTAGGCGTTGGCTTCTTCAACGAAGCCCAGGCGCATGAACGCGTAAACGGTGAAGGACGCGTCGCGGATCCAGGTGTAGCGGTAATCCCAGTTGCGCTCGCCGCCACGGGTTTCCGGCAGGCCGAAAGTGGCGGCGGCAAGAATGGCGCCGTGTTTGCGCGAGGTCAGCAGTTTCAGCGCCAGGGCGGAGCGGTTGACCACCTCGCGCCAGCGCCCGCGATAATTCGATTGGCCGATCCAGCCGCGCCAGAACGCCAGGGTTCGTTCCAGGCAGAGGGCGCTGACGTCATCCTGAAGTCGTGGGTCGTCGATACCGCCCAACAGGAACTCGGCAGTCTGGCCCTCTTCCAGGGTGAACTCGGCCTGCGCCGCGTTGCCGCTCAGCGTCATGGCCTGATCGGAACACAAGCGCAGGGTCGGTTGTTGCGCGGCTTCGAAGAGGACGTGATCACCGTCCCGGCGCGCAGTGGTCGCTGCTCGCGCATAGTCGTGGCGCACCGCGCAGCGCATGCGAAAGGTCGCCCGGCCGACGGTCATGTGCACTTTGCGCATCAGCACCGGCAAATCATCCTCGCTGTCGCTGATGGGTAGCATGTCGGTGATCTCCACCACCGCACCGTCACTCAGCCAGCGGGTTTGCAGCACGTTGGTATCAGGCAGGTAGATCTGTTGGCGACGGGCGTGGGGCAGGTCGGGGGCGAGCTGGAAGATGCCCGCTTCGGGGGTGTCCAGCAGCGAGCAGAAAATCGATGGGCTGTCGAATTCCGGCCAACAGAAAAAGTCGACGCTGCCTCGGTCGTTGACCAGCGCGGCGCTGCGCATGTCACCGATGATGCCGTGGTTCTCGATAGGGCTTTGCGGTTCGTGATGGTTAGCCATTGTTACGAAACCCCGGATAAAGGCTCATCCCGCCATCAATGAACAATGTGGTGCCTACCACATAATCGGACCAATCCGACGCCAGCCAGACCACCGCGTTGGCGACGTCTTCCACATCGCCAATACGACCGTAAGGGATCAGCTCCAGCAGTTTTTGCTCCTGTTCGCCTTCGGTCACCTCGCGGTTGATGGCCGTGCGGATCGCGCCGGGCGCGATGCTGTTGATGCGGATGCGTTGGTGGCTGGTTTCCTGGGCCAGACTCTGCATCAGCAGATCGACGCCACCCTTGGACGCGGCGTAATTGGCGTGACCCGCCCAAGGAATACGCTGATGCACCGAGCTCATGTGGATGATCTTGCCCGCGGCCCGGGACACGCCCTGGCGAATGCCCTGACGTTCGAAAATCCGCAGTGCAGCGCGCGCGCAGAGGAACTGACCGGTCAGGTTGACGCTGATCACGGTGTTCCAATCCTCCAGGCTCATGTCGACGGCGGCGGCGTCTTTTTGCAGGCCAGAGTTGGCGACCAGAATGTCCAGCGTGCCAAACGCGTCCAGGGTCTGGGCGAACAACCGTTCGACGTCTTGCTCTTTCGATACATCGGCACCGATAGCGATGGCCTGGCCGCCGTTGGCGTTGATCTCGCGGGCTAGTTCTTCGGCCGGGCCGGCGCTGGAGTGGTAATTGAGCACCACGGCGGCACCGGCCGCCGCCAATGCCCTGGCCGAGCCCGCTCCGATGCCGGAACTGGCGCCGGTGACCAGGGCAACCTGGCGGGCGAGGGATATCTGCATGGTCTAGCACCTTGAATGGAGGGCCTTACCTGCTGACTGGTATGAGGTGCGTGGAGTTCATTTGGGTGAAGTGATCTTCACGATGGAATGACGCGCCACCCCTGGCGAACACAAAACCTGTGGCGAGGGGATTTATCCCCGCTGGGCTGCACAGCAGCCCCAAAACCTGGCAACTGTGGTGTGCCAGACAGTTTGAATGGGGGCGCTTCGCACCCCAGCGGGGATAAATCCCCTCACCACAAAGGCAGCTTGCCTCAAATCGGCTCTCACCAACCCCGCCCCGAATTCACCCAGAAATTCACCGACAACGAAGTGGACACCGACTCCACCTGATGGAACCAGCCTTCAGGCAGGAACAGCAGATCCCCGGCTTCCAGCGTCACCCGCAGGAAGGTCACATCACGGGCGCGGGGGAAACGCTGGTAGTCCGGCGCGTCAGGGTTGAAATCGCAACCGTCCAGCCCGCCTTGTGGCGCCGTGGACCAGGTGCCGAGGGCTTCGCGGTGATGGGGGGCGGCGAGGGTGAAGGTTTTCTGGCCCCAGACCTGGGCGAACAGGTTGTCGGTGTCGTCGCGGTGCAGCGGGGTGAGGGTGCCCTTTGGGCCGATCCAGATGCGCGGGGGGATGAACAGCAACGGGTCGAAGTAGGCTGGGTATTTGATCTGCTCCATCAACTGCGCCGGCAGAATGTTGTTGCCCATGTAGGCCGGCGGTTCGCCATCGGCGCCCTTGACCGCCGGGCTGTCCAGGGAAGCAATGAAATCGGCCATGGACGTTGAGCGAAAATCCCGCTCGGTGGAGAAGGTTTTCTTCACGTAGTCGCCGTGGCGGGTGATGCCTTGCAGCTCGGCAAAATGCACCAGGGATTCTTCGCGGCTGAGCTTGAACAACGGCCAGTCCTGCAAGGCATCGCTGATCACCACCGGAATGCCGTGAGGCAGGTAGCGCGCGCGAAACTCCTGCACCGACAGCTCGCTGCGCGGCCGACGTTCCACGCTGCGTTGGGTCGGCAGGCGGGCGGTGAGCTGTTCGCTGAAGCGCGGCGGGGTGGGGTAGCGCTTGTTCATGTCGACTTTTTCCACCGCGCCACCGCCGTGGCGGGCATGGTCGATGATCTGCGGCAACAACGTCGCCAGGCCCATGTTGCCGCCGATCTTCAGGCGTCCGCTGGCGAACAGCTCCTCGACGTTGGCCATGCCGGCCATGATCCCGAGAAAGTCTTTTTCCGCCACTTCGATGGTTACGTCGGGGCTGCTGTGGCGACCGGCCTGGGTGCGGCTGCTGGTCTTGACCTCGGACCAGTACGCCTGCTGGGGGCCGAACACGAATTGGAAAACACCTTCGATACCAACGGCGCCGGCGTTGGCGAACAGTTTACCCAGGATGGTTTGCAGGTCCACGGCGGTCACTCTTGTGGGTTTTAGTCTGAGCAGGTAACGAGGGCCGGGACCGGAAATTTAACCCTCCTAGCGGGTTGCGACCATGAACACACGAGGAAACGGCAGCAGCACCGTTCCATCGTCCAGGGTTGGATAAGCCTGTTCGACGGCGTTGAGGTACTGCTCCAGGTATTGCCCGCGTTGCACCTCATCCAGCGGCTCGAGAAACGGTCGTAAACCGCTGCCCTTGAACCACTCCACCACGCCTGCGGCGCCTCCGGCCAGCGGATGATGGTAGGTGGTGCGCCACACATCGACGCGGGTGCAATGGGGCTTGAGGATCGAGTAGTACTGGCTGGCATCGGCCACTTCCGTGCGCGTATCGGCTGCTCCGGCCAGTTGACTGGCCCAAGGCCCATTGGCGGCGATTTCTCGCATCAAGCGGTGGGATGGCTGGTGCAGCGTGTCGGGCATCTGGATTGCCAGGCTGCCACCCTCGGCCAGTTTGTTCACCAGTGACGGCAGCAGCGTAGCGTGGTCGGGCAGCCATTGCAGCACCGCGTTGGCGAAGATCACATCAAAGGGGCCGGGTTCGTCCCATTGGCCGATGTCTGCGGTGTCGAATGCCACTTCGGGCAGGCGCTGGCGGGCGGCCTGTATCATGTCGCTGGAGCTGTCCAGGCCGCGCACCGTGGCCCCGGGAAAGTGCTCCACCAATAATTCTGTGGAATTGCCGGGGCCGCACCCCAGGTCGATCACCGAGCGCGCCTGCCCTGGCGGGATGGCGGCCAGCAGGTCCCGGGCCGGGCGGGTGCGTTCCTGTTCAAACGTGACGTATTGTTTGGCGGACCAGCTCATGGTGTTCTCCTGTGGAGTGGATCTGACCGAGATGCTCGCCAGTATAGGGGCGTCTGTGAAAGCATGGGGGCCATCCCGCGACGCCGACTAATTCGCCGTGTTGCCACTTCGTTATCTTTCATACACGACCGATCGGAGAAAACCGCAGTGACCCAACTGACCCTGCTGTGCCTGCCGTATTCCGGCGCCAGCGCGATGGTTTACAGCCGCTGGCGGCGCAAATTGCCGCAATGGTTGCACGTGCAACCGGTGGAGTTGCCGGGCCGCGGGGCGCGTTTCGGCGAGCCGCTGCACACCGACATGGGCCCGTTGGCGATGCAATTGGCCCGGGAACTGCTCCCCACGCTCCAGGCCCCTTATGCGCTGTTCGGCCACAGCCTGGGCGCGCTGCTGGCCTGTGAAATCGCCCATGCCTTACGCGAGTTGGGTTGCCCGGAACCGGTAGCGCTGTTCGCCTCGGGCACCGCGGCGCCGACGATGCGCGCCGATTACGACCGCGGTTTTGCCACGCCGAAAACCGATGCCGAATTGATCGAGCAACTGCGCACCCTCAATGGCACCAGCGAAGAAGTACTGGCCAATGCAGAACTGATGGCCCTGACCTTGCCTGTGCTGCGGGCGGATTTTCTGCTGTGCGGGCGCTTCGAGCCGCGAACCCGAGCGCCGCTCAAATGCCCGGTGCACGTGCTCGGCGGCACCACCGACAAGGCCAGCACCGAGCAACTGATCGGCTGGAGCCGGGAAACCTCCGGCAGCTTTTCGGTGGACATGCTGGCCGGCGGTCACTTCTTTATCCATGAGCACGAGGCCCGGGTGCTAAGGCTGATCAAGGATCAGTTGAGCGTGCATCATCGGCGGCATGGGTTGGCAATCAGCGCCTGATGCACTGATTCACAAACAATCTGCTTTTGTGGCGAGGGAGCTTGCTCCCGCTGGGTTGCGCCCCGTGTAGGAGCTGACGAGTGTAACGAGGCTGCGATCTTGTCCCGGACAGTTTAGGTCTCAAGCGAAAGATCAAGATCAAGATCAAGATCAAAAGATCGCAGGCTACGCCAGCTCCTACAGCCACGGATTTCCCTCTTTCCTGACCTCTATTCTCAAACGCTAATTTTTCCGGTCTGCATTCGTTTTATAGGGACGACATGCCTTTGTGCCTTGTGCCCACTGATTCCGGATACCCAGAAATGAATGCTGAAGACGCCTTGAAACTTGCTCGCCGGTTTATCGGGTTGCCCCTGGACAAGCGCCGGATGTTCCTGGCGGCGCTGGACAAGGAGGGCGTCGAGTTCAGCGGTTTCCCCATCCCCCAGGGCGTCGAAGCCGAAGATCGCCAAGCCTTGTCCTACGCCCAGCAGCGTATGTGGTTCCTCTGGCAACTGGAGCCCGGCAGCGCGGCCTACAACCTGCCGGGGGCGGTGCGGCTCAAGGGCGCGTTGAGCCTGACGGCGCTGGAGCAGGCCTTCGCCAGCCTCGTCGCACGTCACGAAACCCTGCGTACGGTGTTCCAGCGTCAGGCGGACGATAGCCTGTTGCAAGTGCCGACCTGCGCGCCGCTGGTGATCGAGCAACAGGATTTCAGTGCCTTGCCGGCCGCCGAGCGCGAGCGGGCGGTGGCCGAGGCGGCGCAGCAACAGTCACTGCTGCCCTTCGATCTGGCGGTCGGGCCGCTGCTGCGGGTGAAGTTGCTCAAGCTCGACGAGCAGGAACACGTGCTGTTGCTGACCTTGCACCACATCGTCTCCGACGGCTGGTCGATGAACGTGCTGATCGACGAATTCATCCGCTGCTACGACGCCCATGAAGCGGGGCAGACGCCGCAACTCACGCCACTGCCGATCCAGTACAGCGACTACGCCCTGTGGCAGCGCCGCTGGCTCGAAGCGGGCGAGCAGGCGCGGCAACTCGAGTATTGGCAGGCGCAACTGGGCAGCGAGCATCCGGTGCTCGAACTGCCGACCGATCACTCGCGCCCGGCCATGCCGAGCTATCGCGGCAGCCGTCATGAATTTGCCATCGACGCCGCTTTGGCGGAGCAGCTGCGCAGCACCGCCCAGCAGCATGGCGTCACGCTGTTCATGCTGTTGCTCGGCGCGTTCAACGTGCTGTTGCATCGCTACAGCGGCCAGTCCGATATCCGCGTCGGCGTGCCGATCGCCAACCGCAATCGCGATGAAATCGAAGGCCTGATCGGCTTCTTCGTCAACACCCAGGTGCTTCGCACCGAACTCGACGGGCAGACGCGGGTTGCCGATTTATTGCGCGCAGTCAAAGAGACCGCGCTTGGTGCCCAGGCTCATCAGGACCTGCCATTCGAGCGCCTGGTCGAAGCCTTGAAGCTGGAGCGCAGCCTCAGCCATACGCCGCTGTTCCAGGTGATGTACAACCATCAGCCGCACGTGGCCGACATCACCACGGCCAGCACCGCGTCCGGGCTGGAGCTTGGCATGCTCGACTGGCAGGGCCGTACCACCCAGTTCGACCTGACCCTGGACACCTACGAAAAGGCCGGCAAGCTGCATGCCGCGCTGACGTACGCCAACGACCTGTTCGAAGCGCCAACCATCGCGCGCATGGCCCGGCATTGGTTGCGTTTGTTGGCGGCGATGGTCGCCGATCCGTCGCTACGCATCGGTGAGTTGCCGCTGCTCGACGCCGACGAGCACAACACCCTGGTGCACGGTTGCAATGCCACGGGCCAACGCTATCCGAGCGACCGCTGCATGCATCAACTGATTGAAGCCCAAGTGGCGCGCACTCCGGATGCTCCGGCGTTGTTGTTTGGCGAACAAAGCCTGACCTACGCCCAACTCGATGCCCGCGCCAACCGCCTGGCCCATCTGCTGCGTGAGCGCGGTGTGCGGCCGGACACGCTGGTGGGGATCTGCGTCGAGCGTTCGGTGGAAATGGTGGTCGGCCTGCTGGCGATTCACAAGGCTGGCGGCGCCTATGTGCCGCTGGATCCTGAATACCCGCAGGATCGTCTGGCCTACATGATCGAAGACAGCGGCATCGCGTTGCTGCTGACCCAGCGCTCGCTGGCGGCGGGGCTGCCCACTGATGGCATCACCGTGATTTTGCTCGATCAGCCGAGCGGCTGGCTCGACGGTTACAGCCAGCGTCGCCCCGAGGTGACGGTTGATCCGCTGAGTCTGGCCTATGTGATCTACACCTCCGGCTCCACGGGCAGACCCAAGGGCGCGGGCAACAGTCACGCGGCATTGGTCAACCGTGTGTGTTGGATGCAGCAGGCTTACGGCCTGGACGAGAGCGATGCGGTGTTGCAAAAAACACCGTTCAGCTTCGACGTGTCGGTGTGGGAATTCTTCTGGCCGCTGATGGCCGGTGCGTGTCTGGTGGTGGCCGCGCCGGGCGTGCACCGCGACCCGCAGCAACTGATCGAGATCATCAACCGTTACGGCATCAGCACGCTGCACTTCGTGCCGTCGATGCTGCAGGCGTTTATCCATGAGCCGGGCGTGGACACCTGTGAAGGGCTAAGGCGCATCGTCTGCAGCGGCGAAGCCTTGCCGCTGGACGCGCAGAAACAGGTCTTCGCCAAACTGCCGAACGCCAGCCTCTACAACCTGTACGGGCCGACCGAAGCGGCCATCGACGTGA
Source organism: Pseudomonas halotolerans (assembly GCF_039581215.1). NCBI lineage: Bacteria > Pseudomonadati > Pseudomonadota > Gammaproteobacteria > Pseudomonadales > Pseudomonadaceae > Pseudomonas > Pseudomonas halotolerans. Next base: position 115,184 of record NZ_JBCNTJ010000018.1, on the reverse strand, counting down.
CCCACTGGACGTGCGTCGACGAAGGTGCCGATTGCGTGCCGATCGGTCGGCCGATCGCCAACGTGCGCACCCACGTGCTCGACGCCCAATTGGCGCCGGTGCCGTACGGCGTGTCTGGCGAGTTGTACCTGGGCGGGGCGGGGTTGGCGCGCAGTTATCACCAGCGCCCGGCGCTGACCGCCGAGCGTTTTGTGCCGTGCCCCTTCCATGACGGCGAGCGCCTGTACCGCACGGGCGACCGGGTGCGCCAGCGTGCCGACGGGGTGATCGAATACCTTGGCCGCCTCGACCATCAGGTCAAGCTACGTGGCCTGCGCATTGAACTGGGCGAAATCGAAACCCGCCTGATGCAGCACCCGCTGGTGCGCGAGGCGGTGGTCTTGGTGCAGGACGGCAAGCATCTGGTGGGTTATCTGGTGCTGGAACACACCCACCCGCACGAGCAGTGGCAGCAGGACGTCAAGGCCTGGCTGCTGAGCAGTCTGCCGGAATACATGGTGCCGACCTACCTGATGCCATTGGCCGGATTACCGGTCACCGCCAACGGCAAACTGGACCGCAAGGCCCTGCCGCAACCGGACGCGGCGCCGCAGCAGGCGTTCGTCGCGCCGCAGGATGCGCTGCAGATCGCGCTGGCTGAAATATGGCAGGACGTACTCGGGCTGGAGCGCGTCGGCCTCGAAGACAATTTCTTTGAGCTGGGCGGTGATTCGATCATCTCCATTCAAGTGGTGAGCCGTGCGCGACAGGTCGGTATCGGCATCAATCCGCGTGATCTGTTCCAGTACCAGACCGTGCGCAGCCTGGCCCTGGTCGCCAGCCTCGACCATCACAGTGCGGTGGATCAGGGGCCCATCACCGGCGCGGCCCTCCTCGGGCCGATCCAGCAGCAGTTTTTCTCGCGGCCGATGAACGCTCGCGAGCACTGGAATCAGTCGCTGCTGCTGACCGCTCGCGAGCCCTTGAATGAGCAATGGCTCGACGCGGCGCTGACCTGCGTGATCAATCATCACGATGCCCTGCGCCTGCGCTTTGTGCCTGGCGCGGACGGCTGGCAACAGAGCCACGGACCGCTGCGGCAAAGCGCGGATCTGTGGCTGCGCGAAGCCCACTCCGCCGAGCAATTGAATGCGCTGTGCGACGAGGCGCAGCGCAGCCTCTCCCTGCAAGAGGGGCCGCTGTTGCGCGCCATGTTGGTGAATCTGGCCGACGGCAGTCAGCGGCTGGCGCTGGTCATCCATCACCTGGTGGTGGACGGCGTGTCGTGGCGGGTGTTGCTGGAAGATTTGCAGCAGGCTTACGAACAACTGGCGGCGGGTGGCGGCGTGACCTTGCCGGCCAAGACCAGTGCGTTCCAGAGCTGGACCGCGCGTCTGGACGCCGAAGCGTCGCGCTTTGACGATCAGTTGGCCTACTGGAAAGCCCAGCATCTGGGCGCGCTGGATCTGCCGTGCGACCGGCCCCAAGGCAGCCTGGAAAATGCCCACGGCGCGAAGATCGAATGGCGTCTGGATGCCGAACTGACCCGACAATTGCTGCAGCGGGCACCTGCGGCGTATCGCACCCAGGTCAACGATCTGCTGCTGACCGCGCTGGCCCGCACCATCAGTCACTGGAGCGGGCAGCCGGACACGCTGATCGAACTGGAAGGTCATGGCCGTGAAGCGCTGTTCGAAGACATCGACCTGACCCGGACGGTGGGTTGGTTCACCAGCCTGTTCGCGGTGAAGCTGACGGCCAGCGACGATCTCGGCGGTTCGATCAAGGCGATCAAGGAACACCTGCGCGGCGTCCCGGACAAAGGCCTGGGTTATGGCGTGCTGCGTCATTTGGCGGCACCTTCGGTGCGCGCCGAACTGGCGGATCTGGCGCCCCCGCGCATCACGTTCAACTATCTCGGGCAGTTCGACCGGCAGTTCGATGAGGCGGCGTTGTTCGTGCCCTCCAGCGAAGGCAGCGGCGTCGCCCAGGACCCGACGGCACCCCTGGCCAACTGGCTGACCGTGGAAGGTCAGGTCTATGGCGGCGAACTGGCGATGAGTTGGGGTTTCAGCCGTGAGATGTTCGACCGCGCGACCGTGCAGCAACTGGTCGATCGATACGCCATTGAGCTAAAGGCGCTGATCGAACATTGCGCCAACCTGGTCACGCCGCAAGCCACACCGTCGGATTTCCCGATGGCGTCTGTCACTCAGGCGCAACTCGACGGGCTGCCGGTGCCGGCCGGCCAACTCGACGATCTCTATCCACTGTCGCCGATGCAGCAGGGGCTGTTGTTCCACACCCTCTACGAGCAGGCCGCCGGTGAGTACGTGAACCAGTTGCGGGTGGACGTGCAAGGCCTGGACCCCGAGCGTTTCCGCGCCGCTTGGCAAGCCACCGTCGATGCGCAGGACATCTTGCGCAGCGGCTTCGTCTGGCAGGGGCAATTGCAGCAACCGCTGCAGATCGTCCACAAGAAGGTGCAATTGCCGTTCACGATGCTGGACTGGCGCGAGCGTAGCGATCCGGCGCAGGCCCTTGCCGCGCTGGCCGATACCGAGCGCGCGCAAGGTTTCGATCTGAGCCAGGCGCCGCTGTTGCGCCTGGTGCTGGTGCAGACCGGCACCGACCACTGGCATTTGATCTACACCTATCACCACATCTTGATGGACGGCTGGAGCAATTCGCAGCTGCTCGGTGAGGTGATGCAACGCTACAGCGGCCGCACGTCGGCCAGCGCTGTCGGGCGCTATCGCGATTACATCGCCTGGCTGCAACGTCAGGACGGGCAGTTGAGCGAGGCGTTCTGGAGCGCTCAACTGGCGACTTTGCAGGAGCCGACCCGCTTGGCGCGAGTGATGTCCGCCAGCGAAATCCACAGCGGTCATGGCGATCACTTCCAGACCCTGGACGTTCAGCGCACCCAGGTCCTGGAACAGTTTGCCCGCCAGCAGAAAGTCACCCTCAATACCTTGGTGCAAGCGGCGTGGCTGTTGTTGCTGCAACGCTATACCGGTCACGACTGCGTCGCCTTTGGCGCCACCGTGGCCGGGCGTCCGGCGGACTTGCCGGGCATCGAGCGACAGGTCGGCCTGTTCATCAACACGTTGCCGGTGATCGCCGCGCCGCGCCCGGATCAGTCGGTCGGGGCCTGGCTGCAAGCGGTGCAGGCGCAGAACCTGAGCCTGCGCGATTTCGAACACACGCCGCTGGCCGACATCCAGCGCTGGGCCGGGCAGGGCGGCGAAGCGCTGTTCGACAACATCCTGGTGTTCGAAAACTACCCCATCGCCCAGGCCCTGCAAGAAGGCGCCGGGCAGGGCGTGGTGTTCGGTGAGGTCACACACCAGGAGCAAACCCATTACCCGTTGAGCGTTGCGGTGACCATTGGCCAGAGCCTGGCGCTGCACTACAGCTTCGACCGGGCGCATTTCAGCCCGGCGGCCATCGCTGGCATCAGCGAGCATCTGTTGCAACTGCTGGAACGCTTCGCCGAATCGGCGCTGCGCAACCTGGGGGAAATCGCCTTGGCCGGCGCCGAGGAGCAGGCCCGGCAGCAGGCGGCCAACCACCCGCAGCCATACCCGACCGACATTGCCGTACACCAGCGCATCGCCCATCTGGCGACGCTAAACCCGCACAGTACGGCGGTGATCTTTGACGGCCAGCATTTCAGTTATGGCGACATCGAGCGGCGGGCGAACCAATTGGCCCACGCACTGATAACCCAGGGTGTGGGCCCGGAAACCCGGGTCGGTGTGGCTTTGCCGCGCAGCGAAGGGGTGATTGTCGCGCTGCTGGCGGTGCTCAAGGCCGGCGGTGCGTACGTGCCGCTGGACACCAGCTACCCCCGCGAGCGCCTGGCGTACCTGATCGAGGATTCAGGGCTGGCGTTGTTGCTCACCGACTCCCGGGTGTCGGCGCAGTTGCCGTTGGAAAGCGCCGCCCGGGTGCTGGAACTCGATCACCTGGACCTGAGCCTGCAACCGGTGAGCACACCGTCCGTCCAGATCGACCCGCAGAATCTCGCTTACGTGATCTACACCTCCGGTTCCACCGGTAATCCCAAGGGGGTGAGTGTGGCCCATGGTCCGTTGGCGATGCACTGCCAGGCCATCGGCGAGCGCTATGAAATGCACAGCAGCGATTGCGAATTCCATTTCATGTCCTTCGCCTTCGACGGTGCCCATGAGCGCTGGCTCACCAGCCTGACCCACGGTGCCTCTTTGCTGATTCGCGATGACAGCCTGTGGACCCCGGAACAAACCTATAACGCCATGCGCGAGCACGCTGTGACGGTGGTGGCGTTCCCGCCGGTGTACCTGCAACAACTGGCCGAACACGCCGAGCGCGAAGGCAACCCGCCGAAGGTGCGCATCTATTGTTTTGGCGGCGATGCGGTGGCCAATGCCAGTTTCGAACGGGTCAAGCGCGCCCTGAATCCAGACTTCATCATCAACGGCTACGGCCCGACCGAAACCGTGGTCACGCCGCTGATCTGGAAAGCGGGTCGTGACGTAGTGTGCGGGGCCGCGTATGCGCCCATCGGCAGCCGCATCGGCGACCGCAGCGCCTACGTGCTGGACGCCGACCTGAACCTGCTGCCCCAAGGCATGGCCGGTGAGCTGTACCTGGGTGGCAGCGGTCTGGCCCGGGGTTACCTCAACCGTCCAGGCTTGACGGCCGAGCGGTTTGTCGCCGACCCGTTCAGTGCGGGCGGTGGCTTGCTGTACCGCACTGGCGACCTGGTGCGCCAGCGCGCCGACGGCACGTTCGATTACCTGGACCGCATCGACAACCAGGTGAAGATTCGTGGTTTCCGTATCGAACTGGGAGAAGTCGAAGCCAGCCTGCAAGCCCTCGATGGCGTGCGTGAAGCGGTGGTGGTCGCCCAGGAAGGCAGCGCCGGCAGCGGCAAGCGTCTGGTGGCCTATGTGGTGGCCGATGAATCAATGGTCTCGCGTGCCGATTTCACCGAGCACCTGCGCGACCAACTCAAGGCCACCCTGCCGGCGCACATGGTCCCGGCCTATCTGCTGCTGCTCGAACGCCTGCCGCTGACCCCCAACGGCAAGCTCGACCGCAAGAACCTGCCCAAGCCTGACGTCAGCCAATTGCAGCAACGCTACGTGGCACCGCGCAGCACCCTGGAGCAGCAACTGGTGTCCATCTGGCAGGACGTGCTCAAGCTCGGGCAAGTCGGCCTGCGGGATAACTTCTTCGAACTGGGGGGCGATTCCATCGTCTCGATCCAGGTGGTCAGCCGCGCCCGGCAGGCCGGTATTCATTTCACCCCCAAAGACTTGTTCCAGCACCAGACCGTCGAAGCGTTGGCGGTGGTGGCGCGTCTGGGTGAAACCACGCACGTCATCGATCAAGGCCCGGTGACCGGTGAACTGACCCTGTTGCCGGTGCAACGGCTGTTCTTCGAGCAGGCGATCCCGGAGCGTCAGCACTGGAACCAGGCAGTGATGCTCAAGCCCACACACGCTCTGGATGCCCGTGTGCTGGCGCAAGCCTTGAGCGCGCTGGTGGTGCATCACGATGGCTTGCGCTTGAGCTTCAGCGAACGCAGCGAGGGCTGGCAGGCCTCTTACCGGTCCCCGGCCAGCCACTGCGCAGACCTGCTCTGGGCGGTGGATGTGCCCGACGCTCAGGCGCTGGATAATATTGCCAACCGCGCGCAACGCAGCCTGGACCCGCAAGACGGGCCATTGTTGCGGGCGGTGCTGGCGACGCTGGCCGATGGCAGCCAGCGGCTGTTGCTGGTGATCCACCACCTGGTGGTGGATGGCGTGTCGTGGCGGATTCTGTTCGACGATCTGCAAAGCGCCTACCGGCAACTGGCCGACGGCGCGATGCTGCAGTGGCCGGCGAAAACGACCTCGGCACAGGTCTGGGCCGAACGTTTGCAAGGTTATGCCCGCAGCGCGTCGTTGCAGGAAGAACTGGCCTACTGGCAGACCCAGTTGGAGGGCGTCGATGGGCAGTTGCCGATGGACAATCCCCAGGGCGGCCAGCAGAACCACCTCGCGCTGACGGTACGCACCCGGCTCGATGCTTCATTGACCCGCCAACTGCTGCAAGACGCGCCCAAGGCCTATCGCACCCAGGTCAATGATCTGCTGCTCACCGCGTTGGCCCGGGTCATGGTGCGCTGGACCGGCTCCGACAGCGCGTTGATCCAGCTCGAAGGCCATGGCCGCGAAGCGTTGTTCGATGACGTGGACCTGACCCGCACCGTTGGTTGGTTCACCAGCCTGTACCCGGCCAGACTGACGCCGCTGACGGATCTGGGGAATTCCCTCAAGCAGATCAAGGAGCAGTTGCGCTCGATCCCCAACAAAGGTCTGGGTTTCGGTGCCTTGGCCCATCTGGCGGATAGCCCGACGCAGGCGATCCTTGCCCGGCTGCCGGTACCGCAGCTGACCTTCAATTACCTGGGGCAGTTCGATGCCAGCTTCAGCGAAGCGCAAGGTGCCTTGTTCGTGCCGGCCAGCGAAGGCGCCGGCGATGAATTGAGCGCCCAGGCACCGCTGTCCAACGTCCTGGCGCTTAACGGCCAAGTGTTTGGCGGCGAACTGAACCTGGGCTGGACCTTCAGCCGCGAGCAGTTCAACGAAGCCACCGTCCAGGCTCTGGCCGACGATTACGCCCGCGAGTTGCAAGGCCTGATCGAACATTGCTGCCACGGCGAGCATGGCGGCGTGACGCCGTCGGACTTCCCCCTGGCCCGCCTGAACCAGCAGCAACTCGATGGATTGCCGGTGGCGACGGCGCAGATCGCCGACCTGTATCCGTTGTCGCCGATGCAACAAGGGATGCTGTTCCATAGCGTCTACGGCGACGCCACGGGCGACTACATCAACCAATTGCGTCTGGACGTCGAAGGGCTTGACCCGCAACGTTTCCGTCAAGCCTGGCAGGCAGCGGTGGACGCCCATGACATCCTGCGCACGCGGTTGGTCTGGCAGGGTGACCTGCCAGATCCGGTGCAGATCGTCAGCAAGCAGCTGGACTTGCCTTACCGCTTGCATGATTTGCGGGACGCTGCGCAGCCCGATGAGACCTTGCAGGCCCTGGCCGAAGCCGAGCGCCAGCAGCTGGACCTAAGCGCACCGGCCCTGTTGCGGCTGCTGATGGTGCGGCTCGATGAGCAGCGCTATCAGTTGATCTACACCCACCATCACATCCTGATGGACGGCTGGAGCAATTCCCAGTTGCTGGGGGAAGTGTTGCAGCGCTACAACGGCCAGAGCGTTTCGGTGCACGGCGGTCGTTACCGCGATTACATCGCCTGGTTGCAACGCCAGGATGCGGCGGCCAGCGAAGCGTTCTGGAGACCGGCGCTGCAGCGCCTGGAGACGCCGACGCGTCTGGCCGATGCTGTGGCGAAGTCCGGGGAGGCCGACACGGGCTACGGTGATCATGTGCAGGTCCTGGACGAGGCGCTGACCCGGCGCCTGGAAACGTTTGCCCGCGCCTCGAAAGTCACCGTCAACACGCTGGTGCAGGCGGCGTGGCTGCTGTTGTTGCAGCGTTACACCGGCAAAGACACCGTGGCCTTCGGCGCGACGGTGGCCGGTCGCCCGGCGGACTTGCCCGGTATCGAGCAGCAGATCGGTCTGTTCATCAACACCTTGCCGGTGATCGCCAGCCCCCGGGCCGAACAGTCCCTGGACAGCTGGTTGCAAGCCGTGCAAGGGCAAAACCTGGCGCTGCGCGAGTTCGAGCACACCGCGTTGCTGGATATCCAGCGCTGGGCCGGGCAGGGTGGTGAAGCGCTGTTCGACAGTTTGCTGGTGTTCGAGAACTATCCGATTTCCCAGGCCTTGGAGCAGGGCGCACCGGACGGTTTGCGCTTTGGTCCGCCGCTCACTCAGGAACAAACCAGCTATCCCTTGACGCTGTTGGTGGGGGTGGATCGGCAACTGTCGGTGCACATGAGCTACCAGCAGGCGAGTTTCTCGGCGGCCACCGTGGAACGGCTGGCGGTCCATCTCGCTCAGTTGCTGGGACAGATGACCGATGGCGGCGAGCGTTGCCTGGGTGAACTGTCGATGCTGGAGTTCGATGAGCATCAGCGCCTGACCCACGACTGGAACCCGGTTGATGCGCCCTTCGAACAAGCGCTGTGCATCCACCAGATGATTGCTCGCCAGGCCGAGGCCGCACCGGATGCCCTGGCGGTGACCTTCGCCGACACCCGTCTGAGCTACAGCGAACTCGATGGCCGCGCCAATCGCCTGGCTCACCAGCTCATCGAAATGGGCGTGGGTCCGGAAGTGCGGGTGGGCGTGGCGATGCCGCGCTCCGAACACCTGCTGATCGCCTTGCTGGCGGTGCTCAAGGCCGGCGGCGCCTACGTGCCGCTGGACCCGGATTACCCGGCCGAGCGCGTGGCCTACATGCTCGACGACAGCCGCGCGCGGGTGTTGCTGACTGAACAACCCGTGGCGGCGACGCTGAACGTGCCGGCCGAAACCGCTGTGCTGATGCTGGATCAGCTCGACCTGGCGCACTACCCATTGAGCGCACCGCACACAACGGTCACGCCAGATAACCTGGCCTACGTGATCTACACCTCCGGCTCCACCGGCCAACCCAAGGGGGTGGCGATTGCCCATCGCAACGTGCTGGCGCTGATCGACTGGTCCAGATCGGTCTACAGCCAGGACGACATCCAGGGCGTGCTCGCTTCGACTTCAGTGTGCTTCGACTTGTCGGTGTGGGAGCTGTTCGTGACCTTGGCCAACGGCGGTTCGCTGATCATCGCCCGTAACGCCCTGGAGCTGCCGCAACTGCCGGCCCGCGATCAGGTACGGCTGATCAACAGCGTGCCGTCGGCCGTCGCCGCGTTGCAGCGCAGCGGCGAAATTCCGGCCAGCGTGCGCATCATCAACCTGGCGGGTGAGCCGCTGAAGCAAAGCTTGGTGGATGAGTTGTATCAGCATCCTCCCCAGCCTGTAGGAGCAACGCCTGTGGGAGCAAAGCTTGCTCGCGATGGCGTCCTATCAGCTGACTTGTGCGTGACTGACTCACCGCTATCGCGAGCAAGCTTTGCTCCCACAGACCTGCTCCCACAGTTGGCAGGGATTGAGCATGTCTACGACCTCTACGGCCCCTCGGAAGACACCACCTATTCGACCTGGGCCCGCCGCACCGCTGGCGGCACGGCGAACATCGGCCGGCCCCTCAAGCACACCGCCAGCTACCTGCTGGGCGCCGACCTGCAACCCGTCCCCCAAGGTGTGTCGGCCGAGCTGTACCTGAGCGGTGCGGGCATCACCCGTGGCTACCTCGGGCGGGCGGCGATGACCGCCGAGAAGTACGTGCCCAACCCGTTTTCCACCACCGGCGAACGTCTATACCGCACGGGTGACCTGAGCCGTTATCGCACCGATGGCGTGCTCGAATATCAGGGCCGCATCGACCATCAGGTGAAGATTCGCGGCTTCCGCATCGAGTTGGGGGAAATCGAGGCGCGACTGCTGCAACAGCCCCAGGTGCGTGACGTGGCGGTGCTGGCCCAGGACGTGTCGGGCGGCCAGCAATTGGTGGCCTACCTGGTCGCGCCGTCGCTGAACCTGAAGGGCGCCGAGGAGCAACGCGCACTGCGCGATGAACTCAAGGCCAGGCTCAAGGAACACCTGCCCGACTACATGATTCCGACCCATCTGCTGTTCCTCGATCAATTGCCGCTGACCCCCAACGGCAAGCTCGACCGCAAGGCCTTGCCGGCTGTGGACACCGGTCTGTTGCAGGCCGGTTATGTCGAGCCCGTCACTGAGCTTGAGCAGCAGGTCGCGGCGATCTGGGCACAGGTGCTCACGGTGCAGCGCGTGGGCCTGAACGATCACTTTTTCGAGTTGGGCGGCCATTCGCTGCTGGCGGTCAATGCCGTCTCGCGCATGGCCCTCGAACTGGGCTTGACCCTGACCCCGCAACTGATTTTCCAGCACCCCGTCCTGAGGGATTTTGTCGCGCAACTGGACACCGGGGACGCGCCAATCAATGAACAGAAACTCAGCAAGCTGCAAGCCCTGCTTGATGAAATGGAGGAAGTCTGATGGACAAGAGTGTTGCTTTGACGATTGCCAAGCGCTTTATCACTCTGCCGCTGGACAAACGTAAGCTGTACCTGGAGAAGATGCTCGAAGAGGGTGTTTCGCCGGCCAATCTGCCGATTCCCGAGGTGCGTCTGGGGTTCGAACACATCCCGCTCTCCTATGCCCAGGAACGTCAATGGTTCCTCTGGCAAATGGACCCCCACAGCTCGGCTTACCACATCCCCAGTGCCCTGCGCCTCAAGGGGCAACTGGACGTGCCGGCCCTGGAGCGCAGCTTCAACGCACTGCTCGAGCGCCACGAGAGCCTGCGCACCACTTTCATCGAGAACGGCGAGCAAGCCGTGCAGGTCATTCACCCGAACATGCCGCTGTGCATCGCGGTCCAGGCCTTGACTGCCGGTCCGTTGGCCAGCCTGGACGACGACATCAAGGCGTTCGTCGAGGCTGAAACCGCACGCCCGTTCGATTTGCGCCAGGGGCCGTTGCTGCGGGTTTCGCTGTTGAAAATCGCCGAGGATGACCACGTGCTGGCGCTGATCCAGCATCACATCATTGCCGATGGCTGGTCGATGCAGGTGCTGGTGGATGAGCTGGTGCGGCACTACGCGGCCGACACCGCCGGCCAGCCGTTGGCGTTGCCAGCGCTGAGCGTGCAATACGCCGACTATGCGATCTGGCAGCGTCACTGGCTCGAGGCCGGTGAGCGTGAGCGGCAGTTGGCCTACTGGGTGCAGACCCTGGGCGACGAACAACCCGTATTGGAGTTGCCCCTCGATCATCCGCGCCCGCCCGTGCAGAGCTTTCGCGGTGCACGCCTGGACCTGAACCTGCCGCCGGAACTGGGCGCGGCGCTCAAGCAGTTGGCCCAGCGCGAAGGCGCCAGTCTGTTCATGGTCTTGCTGGCGTCTTTCCAGGCCTTGCTGCATCGCTACAGCGGCCAGCCGCAGATTCGCGTCGGCGTGCCGGTGGCTAACCGCAATCGGGTCGAGACCGAGGGCCTGATCGGCTTTTTCGTCAACACCCAGGTGCTCAATGCCCATGTGGATGGACAACTGCCGTTCGACCGCTTGCTCGCGCAGGTCAAGCAGTCGGCCATGGCGGCCCAGGCTCATCAGGACTTGCCGTTCGAGCAGTTGATCGAGGCCCTGCAACCTGAACGCAGCCTCAGCCACAGTCCGATCTTCCAGGTCATGTTCAACCACCAGACCGCCAGCGACACCCAGAACCGACAACTGCAACTGCCGCACTTGAGCGTCGAAGACCTGGTGTGGGAAGGGCGCACCGCCCAGTTCGATCTGACCCTGGGCACTTATGAAACCGGGCAGGGTGTGGCGGCGGAGCTGACTTACGCCACCGACCTGTTCGAACCGCAGACGATTGAACGACTGGCGCGCCACTGGCAAAACCTGTTGCAGGGCATCGTCGATGCGCCGCAGCAGCGCATCGGTGAGTTGCCGCTGCTCGACACCGCCCAGCAGCGCCGCACACAGCAAGACTGGCACCGTGTGGTCGACCATGGCAGCGCCGCCCTCTGCGTGCACCAGCGCATCGCCGAACAGGCGCGCGACACGCCCGATGCACTGGCGTTGACCATTGATGGACAGGCCTTGAGCTACGGGCAACTGGACGCACGCGCCAACCAGCTCGCCCACCACCTGATTGCCCTGGGCGTGACGCCGGATCAGCCGGTGGGCATCGCGGTGCAGCGCAGCGCCGAGATGATCGTCGGCCTGCTGGCGATTCTCAAGGCCGGTGGCGCTTATGTGCCGTTGGACCCGGCGTACCCCGAAGATCGCCTGGCCTACATGATCCAGGACAGCGGCATCGAGTGGCTGCTGACTCAGGCCCCTTTGCAAGCTCAACTGCCGATCCCTGCGACCCTCCAGACCCTGTTGCTGGACCAGCCGGACGCCGCTTGGCTCGATGCACCGCGCACTTGTCCGGCGGTGCCATTGACCGCCGAGCACCTGGCCTACGTCATCTACACCTCCGGCTCCACTGGCAAACCCAAGGGCGTGATGGTGCGTCATGGCGCGCTGAGCAATTTCGTCACCAGCATGATCGCCCAGCCGGGTCTTACGGCCAGCGATCGCATGCTGTCGCTGACGACGTTTTCCTTCGACATTTTTGGCCTGGAAATCTACGGGCCATTGTCGGCTGGCGCCAGCGTGGTGCTGACCGGGCAGAACGTGCACCAGGATCCGCAAGCGGTGTTGGCGCTGATCGAACAACACGATGTGACGGTGTTGCAAGCCACGCCTTCGAGCTGGCGTATGTTGCTCGATCATGAGCACTCGGCGTTGCTGGCCGGTCGCACGTTCCTCTGTGGCGGCGAGGCGTTGCCCCTGGAGTTGGCGCAACGACTGCTGGCGCTTTCGCCGAGGGTCTGGAATCTCTATGGCCCGACCGAAACCACGATCTGGTCGGCGGTGCATCCGCTGAGTCTGGAAAGCAGCCGTCCGTTCCTGGGCAAGCCGCTGGACAACACTGCGCTGTATATCGTTGGCAGTGACCTGACGCTCAACCCCGCGGGCGCGCCGGGTGAGTTGCTGATCGGCGGTGACGGGCTGGCCCGCGGCTACTTTCAACGTCCGGCGTTGACCGCCGAACGTTTTGTGCCGGACCCGTTCTCCACCCGCGGCGAGCGGCTGTACCGCACCGGCGACCTGACCCGCTATCGGGCCGAAGGCGTGGTGGAGTACATCGGACGCATCGACCATCAGGTCAAGATTCGTGGCTTGCGCATAGAACTGGGTGAAATCGAAGCCGCGCTGCTGGCGCAGGACAGTGTGCGGGAAACCGTGGTGGTGGCCCATGAAGCCCCGACCGGTGCGCAACTGGTGGGTTACGTGGTGCCCGCGACCGGTGAAGTAGCGGACGAGTCTTCGTTACGCGCTTCGCTCAAAGCTGCGCTCAAGGCGCAATTGCCCGAGTACATGGTTCCGGCACACTTGGTGTTCCTGGCACAACTGCCGCTGACGCCCAATGGCAAGGTCGATCGCAAGGCGTTGCCGGCGCCTGATGTTGGCGACGTGCAACGGCTTTACGTGGCACCCCGCAGTCAACGTGAGCAACAGGTGGCAGCGATCTGGCAGGAGGTGCTCAAGCTTGAACGAGTAGGGCTGGAGGACAACTTTTTTGAGTTGGGTGGGCACTCGCTGCTGGTCACCCAAGTGGTGTCTCGGGTCCGTCGGGCGCTGGAAATCGAAGTGCCGCTGCGCAGTCTGTTCGAACACAGCACGTTGCAGGATTTTGTCGGCGCCCTCGACGCCGACCAAGGCGAACAGGCGCCTGCGATGGTGCCGGTGTCGCGTGACACACCGCTGCCGCTGTCGTTTGCCCAGGAACGCCAGTGGTTCCTGTGGAAAATGGACCCCGACAGCGCCGCCTACAATATTCCGACCGCGCTGCGGATACGCGGTGCGCTGGACAAAATCGCCCTGCGTCACAGCTTTGAAGCGCTGCTGGAACGTCACGAAAGCTTGCGCACGGCGTTCGTCGAGGACGATGGCCGCACCTGCCAGGTGATTCGCCCGCAGGGGCAGGTCCACTTCGTCGAGCACCGCCTGGCAGTGGCGGACGAGGCCAGTATTCAGGCGTTCCTCGAGCAGCAGACGCAACGCCCGTTCGATCTGCTCAGCGAGGCGCTGTTGCGCGTGGCGCTGCTGCAGCTGAGTGAGCAGGAGCACCTGCTGGTCCTGACTGTGCATCACATCGTTGCCGACGCCTGGTCGTTGCAGGTGATGGTCGATGACCTGATGAGCCTGTATTCGGCTTTCATTCAGGAGCAGCCCGCGCAGTTGCCGCCTCTGGCGGTGCAATACGCCGACTATGCCGTCTGGCAGCGGCAATGGATGGCCGCCGGCGAACAGGAGCGACAACTGGCGTACTGGACCGGGCAACTGGGCAGCGAGCAACCGCTGTTGGCGCTGCCCACAGACCATCCGCGCCCGGCGCAGCAAAGCCTGCGCGGCGCGCGTATGCCGATTGTGCTGGATCGCGCGTTGAGCGATGCCCTCAAAGCCCTGGCCCGACGGGAAAACATCACGCTGTTTGTGCTGCTGCTCGGCTCTTTCCACGCTTTGTTGCACCGCTACAGCGGTCAGGCCGACATCCGCGTCGGGGTGCCGATTGCCAACCGTCAACGCCTGGAAACCGAGCGGTTGATCGGTTTCTTCGTCAATACCCAGGTGCTGCGGGCCGAGTTCCACAGCGATCTGACCGGCGCCGGTTTGTTGCAACAGCTCAAGCAGACGGCCATGGCGGCGCAGATGCATCAGGACCTGCCGTTCGAGCAATTGGTCGATGCCTTGCAACCGCAGCGCAACCTGAGCCACAGCCCGTTGTTCCAGGCCATGTTCAACCATCGCAACGAAACCGGTGCGACACTGGCCCATGCCTTGCCGGGCTTGGCGGTCGAACCGTTTGGCTGGGCGCAGCGCACCGCACAATTCGACCTGAGCCTGGATACCACCGACAGCCCGCAAGGGCTGCACGCCGCCCTGACCTACGCCACGGATCTGTTCGAGCCGGCCACCGTCGAGCGCATGGGCCGGCATTGGCTCAACCTGTTGCAAGGCCTGGTGCAGGACCTGCATCGCCCCGTTGCGCAGTGGGCGCTACTGGACGATGACGAACGGCGGCGGATGCTGGTCGACTGGAACGCAACGACGGCCCAATATCCCCTTGATCGCAGTGTGCACGGGCTGATCGAAGAACAGGTGCGGCGAACCCCGGATGCGCCGGCACTGGTTTTCGGCGAGCACCGTCTGACCTATGCCCAGCTCAACGCCCGGGCCAATCGGTTGGCTCACCGGCTGATCGAGCTGGGCGTCGGTCCGGATGTGCTGGTGGGCATTGCCGTGGAACGTTCCGTGGAAATGGTTCTGGGGTTGCTGGCGATTCTCAAGGCCGGCGGTGCCTATGTGCCGCTGGACCCGGAATATCCACGGGAGCGCTTGGCCTACATGTTCGACGACAGCGGCATCGGTTTGCTGCTGACCCAGAGCCACTTGCTTGAACAATTGCCGATCCCGCAGGGGCTGCGCAGCCTGGTGCTGGATCTGCCCGATGACGGGCTGCAAGCAGGCCGCGACGCCAATCCGCAGGTCAAACTCGACGGGGAGAACCTGGCGTATGTGATCTACACCTCGGGGTCCACCGGTAAGCCCAAGGGCGCGGGCAATCGTCATTCGGCGTTGGTCAACCGGCTGTGCTGGATGCAGGATGCGTATCGGCTGGAGGCGAACGACAGCGTGCTGCAAAAAACGCCGTTCAGTTTCGACGTGTCAGTCTGGGAGTTTTTCTGGCCGCTGCTGACCGGCTCGACGCTGGTGGTGGCCGCGCCGGGCGCTCATCGCGACCCGACGCAACTGATCGAACTGATCACGGCGCAGCGCATCACCACGCTGCACTTCGTGCCGTCGATGTTGCAGGCTTTTCTGCAAGACCCACACGTGGCCGAATGCACCAGCCTGAAACGCATCGTGTGCAGCGGTGAAGCCTTGCCGGTGGATGCACAACAGCAGGTGTTCGCCAAACTGCCCAATGCCGGCCTGTACAACCTCTACGGTCCGACCGAGGCGGCCATCGACGTGACCCATTGGACCTGTGTCGAGGAGGGGCGCGACAGCGTGCCGATCGGTCAACCGATTGCCAACCTGGGCACTTGCATCCTCGATGATGAACTGTCGCCGGTGCCAGTGGGGGTAGTCGGCGAGCTGTACCTGGCGGGCGAGGGCCTGGCCCGTGGTTACCATCGACGTGCGGCGCTGACGGCCGAGCGGTTCGTGACCGGCCCCTTCGGCAATGGTCAGCGGCTGTATCGCACCGGTGACCTGGCGCGATACCGCGCCGATGGCGTGATCGAATACGCCGGGCGGATGGATCATCAGGTGAAGATCCGTGGCCTGCGCATCGAGTTGGGTGAAATTGAAGCGCGCCTGGCCGAGCACGACGACGTGCGCGAAGCGGTTGTCATCGCTCAGGACGGGACCTTGCTGGTGGCCTACGTGGTGCCGGCGTGCGCCGAGTGGCTGGTCGCCGAAGACATCGTTCGCCAGACCCTGCAAGGTCGTCTCAAGGAGCATTTGAGCCAGGCCTTGCCCGACTACATGGTGCCGCAGCACTGGTTGTGGCTGGAAAAAATGCCCGTTAGCCCCAACGGCAAACTGGAGCGCAAGGCGCTGCCCAAAACTGATGCCACTGCCAGCCTCAAGGCTTACACCGCACCGGTCACCGCCATCGAACAGACGCTGGCCGGTATCTGGCAAAGCGTGCTCGGGCGTGGGCAAGTGGGTGTCAGTGACAACTTCTTCGAGCTGGGGGGCGATTCGATCATCTCCATCCAGATGGTCAGCCGGGCCCGTCAGGCAGGCATCCATTTCAGCCCCAAGGATCTGTTCATGCACCAGACCATCCAGGGCCTGGCCAACGTGGCGACCCTGGGTGACAGCGGGCTGGGTATCGATCAGGGGCCGGTGACGGGAGAGACGCTGCTGCTGCCGTTTCAGCAATGGTTTTTCGACCAGCCTATGGCCGAGCCTCATCACTGGAACCAGTCGGTGCTGCTCAAGGCGTTACGGCCTGTACACGCGGGGCATCTGGAGCAAGCGTTGCAGGCATTGGTTGCCCATCACGATGCCTTGCGCCTGGCCTTCAGGCGTGAGGACGACGCGTGGACCGCTCGCCATCAAACACTCGCCGAACAGCAGGCGGTTTGGCGCCGCTCACCGCTGTTGTGGACCGCTGAGGTGGCAGATGCCCCGGCGCTGGAGCGCTTGGCCGAACAAGCCCAGCGCAGCCTGGACCTGGAAAGCGGCGCGTTGTTGCGCGGTGTCCTGGCGAACCTGGCCGACGGCAGCCAACGGCTATTGCTGGTGATCCATCACCTGGTGGTGGACGGGGTGTCCTGGCGCATTCTGCTGGAAGACCTGCAACAGGCTTATGAACAATTGCAGGCCGGCCAGACGCCGAAACTGCCGGCCAAGACCAGTGCCACCCAGGCCTGGGCGCAACGCTTGAAAACCCATGCTGGCAGTGCAGCGCTCAACACCCAGAGGGCGTACTGGCAGGGGCAACTTGAGGGCGCTCGCGACGATTTGCCCTGTGACCGGCCGCAGGGCGAACTGCGCAGGTGCCACGGGGCGCAGGTCCAGACGCGTCTGGATAAAAATCAGACCCGCCAACTCTTGCAGCAAGCGCCAGCGGCCTATCGCACTCAGGTCAACGATCTGCTCTTGACGGCCCTGGCCCGGGTGATCGGTCGGTGGACCGGGGATGCCTCGACCTTGATTCAACTGGAGGGACATGGCCGTGAGGCACTGTTCGATGACCTGGATTTGAGTCGCAGTGTCGGCTGGTTCACCAGCCTGTTCCCGGTACGGTTGACTCCGGCGGCTACCCCTGAAGATTCGATCAAGGCGATCAAGGAGCAATTGCGGGCGATACCCGATAAGGGCCTCGGATTCGCTGTGCTGCGCTACCTGGGGGATGAGCAGACGCGGCGTACCCTTCAGGCGTTGCCGGTGCCACGGATCACCTTCAACTATCTGGGCCAGTTCGACAGCGGATTTGCGGATGACGCCGCCGGGCTGTTTATCCCGGCCAGCGAATCGGCGGGCACGCCACAGAGCCCGCTGGCGCCACTGGACAATTGGCTGACGCTCAATGGCAGCGTCTACGCGGGCGAATTGAGCATCGACTGGACGTTCAGCACGCAGATGTTCGATGAGTCGACGATCCAGGCGCTGGCCCTGGATTACGCTCAGGAGCTGCAGGCGTTGATCGAACACTGCTGCCAGACCCGGCATCAGGGTTTCACTCCGTCGGACTTCCCGCTGGCCGGGTTGACCCAGGCCCAACTGGACGCCTTGCCGCTGGCTCCGCGGGAGATCGAAGACATTTATCCGTTGTCGCCCATGCAGCAAGGCATGCTGTTCCATACGCTATATGAGCAACAGGCCGGCAATTACATCAATCAGCTGCGTGTTGATGTCGCAGGCTTGGACGTCGAGCGTTTCCGTCAGGCTTGGCAGGCGGCCATGGACGCCCATGAAGTGCTGCGCAGCAGTTTCGTCTGGGAAGGTGATTTCAAGCGGGCGCTGCAGGTTGTACACAAGCAGAGGGAGGTTGCATTCCTGTTCCACGATGGGTGCGCCGCAGCGAATCCATCCCTGGACCTGGACGCCCTGGCGTTGGCGCAGCGCCAGCAGGGTTTCGAGCTGGATGCGGCGCCGCTGTTGCGCTTGCTGGTGGTGCGCGTGGCGGAAGACCGCTATCACCTGATCTACACCAGCCATCACATCCTGATGGACGGCTGGAGCAACTCGCAGTTGCTCGGTGAAGTGCTGCAGCGCTACAGCGGCCAGGCACCGGCCCGACCGTCTGGACGTTACCGGGACTACATCGACTGGTTATCGCTTCAGGACTCACAGGCCAGCGAGCAATTCTGGACGGCACAACTGGCCGAACTGGACGAACCGACCCACCTTGCGGGGGTCTTTGCCCGGGACCATCGCGGCGAGGCAAGCGACGGCCACGGCGAATATGAACAGGTGCTCGATACCCATGCCATGGCCCGGCTGCATGCCTTTGCCCGCGAGCAGAAAGTGACGGTCAACACGCTGGTGCAGGCGGCCTGGCAGCTATTGCTGCAACGTTGCACCGGGCAGTCAGTGGTTGCCTTCGGCGCCACGGTGGCCGGACGCCCTGCGCATATCCCGGGCGTGGAGCAACAGATCGGTCTGTTCATCAACACCTTGCCGGTGGTCGGCAACCCACGTCCGGAGCAGAGCGTCGGTCAATGGCTGCAAGAGGTCCAAGGGCGCAACCTGAGCCTGCGCGAACACGAACACACGCCGCTGTTCGACATCCAGCGCTGGGCCGGGCAGAGCGGTGCGGCGCTGTTCGACACCTTGCTGGTGTTCGAGAATTATCCGGTTTCCCAGGCGTTGCAGCAGGGCGCACCGGACACGTTGCGTTTCGGTGAGGTGGCCAATCACGAGCAAACCAACTATCCACTGACCCTGGCGGTGAACCAGGGGGAAACGCTGTCGTTGCTCTTGAGTTACAGCCGCGACAGCTTCGCGCCAGACGACATTGCCCGTATCGGCCAGTACCTGTGCAATCTGCTGGAGCAAATGGCGCTTGGCGGCGCGCGCGCGGTGGGGCAACTGTCCTTGCTCGATGCGCAACAGCAAAGGGGGCAGCAGGGCTGGAATGCCACCGCGACGGCGTACCCCCTTGATTGCACTGTGCAGCGACTGATTGAAGCGCAGGTGGAGAAAACCCCTCACGCCCTTGCTTTGGTATTTGAAACCCAACGGCTGAGTTATGCCGCCCTTAACGCCCAGGCCAACCAACTGGCCCATGTGCTGATCGAGCAAGGTGTCGGCCCGGATGTGTTGGTGGGCATCGCCGTGGAGCGTTCGGTGGACATGGTGGTCGGCCTGCTGGCGATCCTCAAGGCCGGTGGTGCCTATGTGCCGCTGGACCCTGAGTACCCACAGGATCGCCTGGCCTATATGTTCGAAGACAGCGGCATTGGCTTGTTGCTGACCCAGCGCCACTTGCTTGAACACCTGCCGGTGCCGGCGGGCCTGCGCAGCCTGGTGCTGGATCAGCCGGGCGACTGGCTGGCTGGCCGCAGCGAGGCCAATCCGGTGGTCGAGCTCAGCGGCGAAAACCTGGCCTATGTGATCTACACCTCCGGTTCCACCGGCAAACCCAAGGGCGCGGGCAACCGGCATTCGGCCCTGGTCAATCGGTTGTGCTGGATGCAGGACGCCTATGGGTTGGAGGCGAACGACAGCGTGCTGCAAAAAACACCGTTCAGTTTCGACGTATCGG
Source organism: Pseudomonas halotolerans (assembly GCF_039581215.1). NCBI lineage: Bacteria > Pseudomonadati > Pseudomonadota > Gammaproteobacteria > Pseudomonadales > Pseudomonadaceae > Pseudomonas > Pseudomonas halotolerans. Next base: position 95,283 of record NZ_JBCNTJ010000018.1, on the reverse strand, counting down.
TCTGGGAGTTTTTCTGGCCATTGCTGACCGGTTCGACCCTGGTGATGGCACCGCCGGGTGCCCACCGCGATCCGGCGCAGTTGATCGAGTTGATCACCGCGCAGCAGATCACCACCCTGCACTTCGTCCCATCGATGTTGCAGGTCTTCATGCAAGACCCTGCGGTCGGCCGCTGCCAGAGCCTGAAGCGAATTATTTGCAGCGGTGAAGCCTTGCCGGTGGATGCCCAGTTGCAGGTGTTCGCCAAGTTGCCGGCCGCCGGCCTGTACAACTTGTACGGCCCCACCGAAGCGGCCATCGACGTGACGCATTGGACCTGCGTCGATGAAGGTTGCGACGTGGTGCCGATCGGTCAGCCGATTGCCAACCTGAGCACGTTTATCCTCGATCACAACTTGTCGCTACTGCCGGTGGGGGTGACGGGCGAGTTGTATCTGGGCGGCGAAGGCCTGGCTCGCGGCTACCATCGTCGCCCGTCGTTGACGGCCGAGCGCTTTATCACCAGCCCATTCGGTGACGGCGCGCGCTTGTACCGCACCGGCGACCTGGCGCGCTACCGTGCCGATGGCGTCATCGAGTACGCCGGGCGCATGGACCATCAGGTAAAAATCCGTGGCCTGCGCATCGAGTTGGGGGAGATCGAGGCGCGGCTGGCCGAGCATGCCGAGGTCCGCGAAACCGTGGTGATCGCCCAGGACGGCACGGTGCTGGTGGGCTATGTGGTGCCGCAACGCCCGGCGTTGTTGAGTGCCGAGGACGATATCCACCACGAATTCGAGCAGGCATTGAAGGCCCACTTGAGCCAGCATCTGCCGGACTACATGGTCCCGCAGCACTGGGTACTGGTGGAGCGCATGCCGGTGAGCCCGAACGGCAAGCTGGAACGCAAGGCGCTGCCTCGGTTCGACGCCAGCCAGTCGCAGCAAGGCTTCGTGGCACCTGAGGGTGAGCTGGAGCAACAGATTGCCGGTGTCTGGCAAGAAGTGCTGGAAGTGGAACAGGTCGGTCGCAACGATCACTTCTTCGAGCGCGGGGGGCACTCATTGCTGGCGACCCAGGCCGTTTCACGCTTGCGCAAGCTGACCCGCTATCCGCTGAGCCTGCGTGACCTGTTCAATCATCCGCAGCTCAAGGCGCTGGCGGCGCTGATGGCCGGCACCGCCGATGGGCCGGTCCGGGCGGGCGATTCCCGTGAGGTGCGGCTCCAGGCCCATGGGCCACGACGTTCGGCGCCGCTGTCGTTGGTGCAGCGGCGTTTGTGGGTCGCCGAACAATTGTCCGGCGGCACTTCGGCCTATGGCATGCCCATGGCGCTGCGCCTGTGTGGTGAGTTGTCGGTGGAGCGTCTGATGAGCAGCTTTGCCGACGTGGTAGCCCGTCATGACGTATTGCGCACTGCCTATAGCCAGAACGAAGAAGGGGATCCGGTGGCGCTGATTGCCGAGAAGGTCCAACTGGACTTCCCGGTGATTGATCTGTCTGGCTTGTCCCCCAGTGCCCGGCAGGAACAGGTGGCCCAGGCGACGCTGGAAAATGCCCGCACCCCGATCGATCTGGAGCAGGCACCGCTGCTGCGTGGGCGGATCCTGCACCTGGGGCCGACCGAACATGTGTTGCTGTACGCCATGCATCACATCATCTCCGATGGCTGGTCGATGGGGCTGTTGATCAACGAACTGGTGCAGGTCTACGAGGCCTCCCTCAAAGGTGAACCGATGCCGCTGGCGCCCCTGGAGATTCAGTACCATGACTTCGCCTTGTGGCAGCAGGCGCTGGAAGAGCAGGGCGTCTTGGCGCGTCAGGCCGACTACTGGAAACATCGGCTCAGTGGCTATGAGGGGCGCCTGAACCTGCCGCTGGCAAGTCCTCGGGGCCAGACCGCCTCCTATGACGGTGATGCGCTGCAGTTCCAGCTTCCCACCGGGCTCACCGAGGCCTTGCGCCGGCTGTCCAGCGAAGCCGGGGTCACGCTGTACAGCACGCTGCTGGCATCCTTCCAGGTGTTGCTGCATCGGCTCTGCGCTGCGCAAGATCTGGTGGTTGGCGCCGACGTGGCGGGTCGTGAACAGCCGGAGCTGGAGCGGCTGATCGGTTTCTTCGTCAACGTGCTGCCCCTGCGTTCGCGCTTGGACGCCAATGCCACGTTCGCAAGCTTTTTGGCGCAAACCCAGGACAACCTGCTCAGCGCCCTGGAGCATCAGGACTTGCCGTTCGACCAGATTGTCGAAGCCTCGGGCGTGCCGCGACACAAGGGCATGAACCCCTTGCTCCAGGTGTTGTTCGTGATGAACAACGTGCCGGTGCGCACCCGCTCTATAAAGGGGTTGAGCGTGGAACTGCTGCCGGCGCTGGAGACCCATTCTAAATTCGACATGGCGTTGTTCGTTGACGAAGAAGAAGGGCAATTGCGCGGCACTTGGCAATTCGCCACAACCTTGTTCGGACATGAGCGCATTCAGCACCTGATTCAGGCCTGGACCGCCCTGTTGGAACAGATCGTCGCTGATCAGAACATTCAATTGGGAGCTATCAGCATGCCAGTCGACCACTTGGCGGCCGCCGCCAGGCCTGCCACCGTCCCAGGGCCCAAGGCCGATAAGCTGGGCAAGTTTCTCAAACGCTCCGTGACACCGCTCGCCCAGCCTCGACCGGCGCGGGTGCGTGAATCACTGGTGGCTGCACCGCTGCGATTCCCGTTGATGCTGGAGCCGGGTGAACCCCAGCTGGATGTCATCGAGTGGATTCACCAGAACCGGCCGCTGATCGAGCAAAAGCTGGCCGAACACGCGGGCATTCTGTTCCGCGGTTTTGAACTGGACGGCATCCAGGGCTTTGAAGCGTTCGCCGAGGCGATCCAGCCCGGCCTGTATGGTCAGTACGGTGATCTGCCGAAGAAGGAAGGGGGCAAGAACACCTACCGCTCCACGCCGTACCCGGAGCGCAAGATGATTCTGTTCCACAACGAAAGCTCCCATCAGGACCGCTGGCCGCGCAAGCAGATGTTCTATTGCGAGCAAGCCGCGCCTGTGGGCGGTGCGACGCCGGTGGTCGATTGCCGGTTGATGTACGAAAAGCTGCCGTCGGACCTTCGCGAGAAGTTCGAAGACAAAGGGCTGCTGTATGTGCGCACCTTCACCGACAAACTCGACGTGTCGTGGCAGCACTTCTTCAAGACCGAGGACCGCCGCGAAGTGGAGGCCCGGTGTCGGGCGGGCGGTATCCAGTGGCGCTGGCTCGACAACGACGAGTTGCAGACCCGCACCCCGGCGCCCGCGATCATCACGCACCCGATCACCGGGGAGAAGTCGTTCTTCAATCAGGTGCAATTGCATCACATCTATTGGCTGGAGCCGGATGTGCGTGAGGACCTGCTGTCGATGTTCGGCCTGGAACGCATGCCTCGGCATGTGTATTACGGCGATGGCACCCCCATCGAGGATGAGGTGATGGCGCTCATTGGTGATGTGTATGAAGCCTGTGCGGTGCGTTTCGACTGGCGCAAGGGCGACGTGATCCTGCTGGACAACATGTTGGTGGCCCACGCCCGCGACCCGTTCGAGGGCCCTCGCAAGATCGTGGTTGCCATGGGCGATATGTATGAGCGCAGCGCGCTGGAGGGCCAGGCCGATGCTGGGTCCGCCGTCCTGGGCATCCGCAACCTGGAGGAAACCGGAGCATGAACGAGGTATTGATGGACCAACAGAACCCCGGCTTTGCCTTGACCCCCGGGCAACAAGCGATGCTCGAGCAACTGTCGAACACAGCGACCTGTGGCGAAGCCTTGCGTTGGCTGAACGTGGTCATCGACGGTGATCTCGATCCGCAGCGATTGCAGTCCGCGTTCAATACGCTCCTGGCGCAGCAGCCAATGCTGCTGGCCAGGCTGGGCAAAGTGGCCGGTTTCCACGGTTTACGTCAGGCTGCCAGCGGTGCCGCTCGCTTCCCGCTGACGATACAGGCAAGCGTGCAACGGGCCGAAGATGTCCAGGCGCAGATCGAGGATTGGCTGGGCCGTGCTTTTGTGGTGGGCGAATCGCCAAACGTCCAGGCTGTGCTTTATCGTCTGGCGCCGCAGCAATGGCAATGGGTGCTGGGTATCGCCCGCTACAGTGCCGATGCGCAATCGCTGAATCTGCTGCTGGAGCAAATCCAGCAAGCGTACGCCGCCGTTCAGGCACCGGAAGACGACGCGCCGGGCGAGTTTGCCCAGTACCTGGAATGGCGCAGTGAGGTGGTGCTTGATGAAGATGCCGCCAGCGCACGCACCTACTGGCAGCAACACCTGCAAGGAGTGCAGACGGACATCGCCACGCCGTGGCTGGCCGCGCGCAGCGCCGGCAGTGAGGCGGGGGCCGCCGATACCTGTGCGTCGCTGACACTGGAACCGGCCCAGCGCGACGCGTTGCAACGGTTGGCCGAGCAGCTCGGTCAGCCGCTTTCCACGGTGTTGCAAGGCGCATGGTGGGTGTTGCTGGGACGTCTGAGCGGCCTTGAGCAGGCGCTGGTGGGCGTGCGCCATGACAGCCGTGGCGACTATGAGTACTTCGCCAATGCCGTGGGGGTGTTCGAGAAAACCCTGCCGCTTAACGTTTCATTGCCCGCGACGGTGTCGTTCAGCGAGTGGCTGGACGAGCTGGCGGCGCGCCTGGAAGCCCATCGTACCTGGCAGGAATACTGGGCGCCGGAACTGTCGCCTGAGGCAGCGCGGCCGACCTACGGCTTTACGCTGGGGCAGGAGAGGCCTACCGGGACCCGTGGCGGTCTGAACTGGGCAGTCGCAGAGTCCGTGCGTGTGCCGGCAGACTCGTTTGAATTGCTGTTGCAGGTTAAATTGAACGCTGCCCAGCAGCTTGCCGCGGTCAATCTGTATTACGCCAGCTCACGTTATTCGCCGGCCTCGGCCAGCGCCGTGTTGGAACAGTACGGGGTGCTGTTGGCGTCGATCCTTGCCGCTCCACACACCGCGTTGGCGCAGCTCAGCTTGCTCAGTCGCAGCGAAGAGCAGCGCTTGCTGGCAATCAACCCAGTGATGCAGGCATTGGCCGATGGCCGTTATCTGCCGCAGCGCATCGCTGATCTGGCGCTGCATACGCCGAACGCCATCGCCCTGACCGATGGCCGTCAGCAATTGAGTTATGGCCAGTTGCAAGCCCGGGTCGACAGCATGGCGCAGGGCCTCAAGCAGCAAGGCGTGGGCGCCGGTTCGATTGTCGCGCTGGCGTTGCCGCGTTCGGTGGATCTGGTGATTGCAATGCTGGCGAGCTGGCGCCTTGGTGCGGCGTATTTGCCCCTTGATGTGCAGTGGCCCCAGGCGCGTCAGGCGTTGATGCTGGAACAGGCCGGCGCGGCAGTGTTGTTGACCGATGCGGCGTATCTGTCGGCCTGGCAGGATCAGCCGTATAAGGCGCTGACCGCGGCTGAGCTGAGCCACCCGGCTATGGCACTGCCTGCGCTCGCTACCCAAGGCAACGACATCGCCTATGTACTGTTTACCTCCGGCTCCACCGGTGTGCCCAAAGGCGTGGTGATCGAGCATCGGCAACTGCTCAACTACACCGCCCAGGCCAGTCAGGCGCTGGGGCTTGCCCAGTGCAAAAACGTCGCTTTCAGTTCCACCGTGGCGGCGGACCTGGGCAATACGGCGTTGTTTGGCGCGTTGTTCAACGGCGCGACTCTGCATGTGGCCAGCGATGAGCAGATGCAGGACGGCGCGCTGTTTGCCCAGTACCTGCAACAGCAACAGATCGATTGCCTGAAAATCGTGCCGTCGCACCTCGGTGCGCTGCTGGACAGTGAACGGGCGATCCTGCCGCGTACGCTGGTACTGGGTGGTGAGCCAATTGCGGTGACGTTGGTCGAGCGCATCGCCCGGTTGCGCAGCGATTGCCGGGTGTTCAACCACTACGGGCCGACCGAGGCCACGGTGGGGGTGATGATTCATCCGTTGTCACTGAACGGCGCTGCCAGCGACTGTTCGGCGCTGACCCAGGTGTTGGGCAACAACCAGGTTTACGTGCTGGACACCGATCTGCGTTTGGCGCCGGTGGGCGTTCTGGGCGAGGTGTACCTGGGCGGAGCGCAGTTGTGCCGGGGTTATCTGAATGCCGAGGCCGATGAGTCTATGTTCATTCAGAGTCCGTTCGATCCGGCGCAGCGTTTATATCGCACCGGCGACCTGGCGCGTTATCGGCCGGACGGGGCGATCCAGCTATATGGACGGCGCGACCAGCAGGTCAAGGTGCGTGGGTTCCGCATTGAACTGGCGGAGATCGAGGCCGTGCTTCTACGCATGCCACAAGTGGCCGAAGCATTGGTGTTGCCGGCAGCGTCGGTCGAGCAGGGGCTCCTGGCCTTTGTAGTACCGCAGTCGGGGCCGTCGACGGGTTTGCTCGACGCCGCCCGCGCTGAGCTGAGCGCCCGCTTGCCCAGCGTGATGGTGCCGCAGCACATGCAACTGATCGAACATTTTCCGCGACTGGCCAACGGCAAGATTGATCGCAAAGCATTGCAGCAGTTGGCGGGGGTGGTAGCGGATGACGCAGACGCCGCGCCACGCGATGCGCTGGAGCAATTGCTCGCCGCACGCATGGCGCAGTTGCTTGGGCTGGAGCGACTGGGCATTGATCGCGATTTCTTCGCCGCCGGAGGGCATTCGTTGCTGGTGATCAAACTGGTGGCTGGTATTCGCAAGTTGTTGCAGTGCGAAATTCATCCGGGACTGGTCTTCGATCATCCGACCGTGGCGTCGTTGGCCCTGGCCTTGCGGGCGCTAGAGAGCAGTCCGGGGCAGTTGGAAAAAATGGCCCAAATGCGCCTGCGCATGGAGGCGATGAGCCCCGAGGAAAAGGCACTGCTGACCGAACAGGCTCGGCAGCTGCAAGCCGCCAAGGCTGCGCCAGGCATCTGAAAACTCATGAACCAAAGGCCGACGCCCACCAGCGTCGGCTTTTTTTTATTTTTTGCGCGAATGATAAATAAACTCATTCCGGTTTTTGACAGGTGCTGCGTCTTACTAAGGTATGTGGGCAAATCGGTCGGGCAGGACGCTCAGGCACCGGGTTTGTTCAGCAAAGATTTCGCCGTCGTCCAGCCGGATGACCGTGCCCGGGGAGGGGGCGGTCGGCCACGCACTAAAACATTGCCCTGGGGCAATCGATCGTGCGGGTTCTCTCGTGCTGGCGAGCGGCGGGCCCTTCGGCCCCATGGACTTTTACTTCTACCAATAATAGAGAGCACGATGTCATCCATTCATGAGTTGAAACCTCTGTTCAAGGCACTCGTCATGTCCCGCGGCCTGCGTTCGCGTCGGGTGTTGACCGGTCTGGGGCTGGTCTGCCTGCTGCCACTCAGCGCTCAGGTGATGGCTGAAGACGTCAGCGTCAACATCCCTGCGCAATCGCTGGCGCAGGCACTGCAAGCGTTCGGTCAGCAGACCAACCAGCAAGTGATCTACAACGCCGGCGATATGGCCGGGCTGAAAAGCAACCGCGTCAGTGGCAAGATGAGCCCGCAGGCGGCCCTCGCCGAATTGCTCAAAGGCACGGGCGTGCGCTACAGCATTGAGGGCAACACCTTGATGCTGGTGCGTGGTTCCGCCGCTGAAACCCTTGAGCTGGGCGCGACCACCGTTAAAGCTCAGGCGTTGGCTGCGACGACCGAAGGCAGCAACTCATACACCAGTAACGCCGTGACTATCGGCAAGGGCACCCACACCCTCAAGGAAATTCCCCAGTCGATCACTGTGATGTCGCGCAAGCAGATGGATGACCAGAACCTGGTCAACCTCAAGGACGCCGTCAACCAGACCACCGGTATTGTCGGCCTGCAGGGCGTCGGGCAAGGCATGATCCTGTCGTCACGCGGGTTCCAGATCGACGACTGGCAGTACGACGGCGTGCCGATCCCGCGTAACACCTATTCGCTGGGCAACTGGGCGACCCAGGACCTGATCTTTTTCGACCGTCTGGAAATCATGCGCGGCGCCTCCGGCCTGCTGCAAGGCACCGGCAGCCCCGGTGGTGCCGTCAACCTGGTGCGCAAGCGTGGCCAGAATGCACCGACCGTGACCCTGACCGGCAAGGCCGGATCCTGGGATCACTACGGCCTGCAACTGGACGCCGGCGGCCCGCTGAACCAGGCCGGCAACATCCGCGGTCGCATCGTGGTCGACGAAGACCAGAGCAATTCATTCGTCGACCATGCGTGGAGCAAGACCCACTCGCTGTACGGTGCCCTGGACGTCGACCTGAGCGAAGACACCACCCTGGGTTTCGCGGTCAGCCAATCCAACGGCGAATCGCGGGGCAACATCCGCGGCCTGCCACGCTACGCCGATGGCAGGATGCCGGACGTGTCGCGCTCGACCTATACGGGCGCGCGCTGGAACCGGTCCGAAATCGACGTCACCACCCTCTATGCCGATCTGGAGCACCGCTTCAACGAGGACTGGGCGCTGAAGGTCGGCGCGGTGCACATGAGCGAAGACAACCAGGCGAAAAACCAGCGCGTCCAAAGGGGGGGTGGTCTCTTGCCTGATGGCAGCGGCGTGCAATATGCCGACTTCCTGACCGATTTCCAGTCCACCAAGGTCGGTCTCGACATGAACCTGACCGGCAAGTTCGAAGCCTTGTCGATGGAGCAGGAAGTCATGCTGGGCGGCAACTACTCCCAGCTGGAGACCGATGACCGCTACGCCCGTACATTCAACAACACCAGTGACTCCATCTTCGACATCGACAATGACCGTCCGGACATCAGCTACGATAGTTTGATCGCCGCGGGCGGCCTGGGCGTCCTCAGCAAATACGATATCCGCCAGAAGGGTGTGTACGGTACCTGGCGCGTCAAGCCAGTTGACGATCTGACACTGGTGCTGGGCTCTCGCGTCAGTTGGTATGACTACAGCTACAAGGCGAAAAACGAAACCTCAGCCGGTATTACCCCCTACTCGGGAACCACCGGAACTGAAACTGGCGTGGTCACGCCCTACGCGGGCATCATCTATGACCTGAGCCGCGAATGGGCCGTGTATGCCAGTTATACCGACGTGTTCCAGCCGCAGACCAATCTCGATGCCAACGGTTCGGTGCTCAAGCCGATAGTCGGCACCAACTACGAAGTCGGCCTCAAGGGCGAGTTGATGGACGGTCGGGTCAATACCTCCCTGGCCATCTTCCGCTACGACCATGAGAACCGTGCCATCAACGACGGTGGTTCGGGGTGTGGCGGCTCGGGTTGCTCGGTAGCCTCGGGCAAAGTGCGCAGCCAGGGTATCGATGCCGAAATCAGTGGTGAAGTGATAGACAACCTGCAGCTGTTCGCGGGCTACACCTACAACACCACCAAGTACCTGGAGGATCCGGACAATGAAGGGAGTGTCTTCAGCACCTGGACGCCGAAACACATGCTGCGCGTGTGGGGCAACTACCAGTTCACCGGCGACTGGAGCCGTGTCAGCACCGGCTTGGGCTTCACCACCCAAAGCCACACGCTGGTTTACGACTATGATCGTGAAGTCCCGGGTTACACCGTATGGAACGCCCGCGTCGGCTACCAACTGACGCCGGAAATCGCTTTGGCGGTCAACGCCAACAACCTGTTCGACAAAACGTACATAACGTCCGCTTACAACCAGATCAATGGCAACAACAACTTTGGTGATCCACGCAACCTGATGTTCAGCGTGACGTACAAACCGCAGTTCTGATCCCCGCAAGAGTGAAATAGACCTGCCTTTTGGGTCATGCTGTTCACTTAAGGAAACGGCGCTTTTCGAGACGGGAAAGCGCCGTTTTTTTTGCCGAGGTGCCCACTGCGCAACACCTGCGCTCGGCCAGCGTGGTAACGGGGCGCCGAGATCAACGTCCACCGCGAGGCGGCCTGTCTCTTTCGGGTGTACACCCATCCGACCTGTTTGAGCAGTGGCTGTGGGAGCAAAGCTTGCTCGCGAAAGCGGCGGCTCAGTTTGCGTAGATGTTGGACGTGCCGACGTCATCGCGAGCAGGCTCGCTCCCACAGGTTTTGTGTCGTCTGCAGATGCTGTGAATGTTCGCAACCCCATGTGGGAGCGAGCTTGCTCGCGATAGCGGTGGTTCAGGCACACCTACCCCAAGCGCTTTTCCCTTTCAATCGCACTGGCCAGAAAACTCTCGATCAGCGAATCAAGTAACCCATCATCAAAAATCATGCTGCGATGGCGTAACGGGGAATGCACCGAGCATTGCAGCTCGCCGGTCAGGCTGTAGTCCTTGATCAAGGCTTCACAGAAGGCCAATTCCTCCGGGGTTTTTTCCGCCTGCGTCCACCAGCAGCTCGGGCGGACTCGTACCGGCTTGAAGGTGAATCCGTCAAACGCTTCCAGCAAACGATCATGCACCGAGAACGCCTGGGCGTTCATGACTTCATCCTTGATGCGCTGCACGGTCGCCAGCAAGTCGCCTCGCTCCGGCTCGATCTGGCTGGCGGCCCAGTCATGGAATGCCTTGACCGTGCTCATGGGGTGCTCACGCCGATAAGCCGCCGTGCGTTCCGTGAGGGTCGGAAACAGCAGGTCGAAGTATTCGATGGCTTCAATCAGGTCTTGGGAGGCCGGGTCGGCTTTTTCCAGGCCTGGCAGATGCCGATGACGCGGCAACGCTGCGGGATACAGATGCTCTGGAACCGTGCTGTCCACCAGGCCGAGAAAACTCACGGTGTGGCCCTGGCTTTCCAGCGTCGCCGCGATGTCCAGCGCAATGGCGCCGCCCAACGACCAGCCCATCAGGTAATAGGGACCTTGCGGCTGGGCCTTGACGATTTCCTGGCTGTAATCGGCGATCATCTCGCGCCAGGCTTCAGGCCCGACATGCGGTTCACTGAAGCCGCGGTGCATGACGCCAATGGTGCGCGCCCGATGTTGGAGTTTGCGCGCCAGCGGCTGGTAACAGAACACGATGCCGCCGCTGGGATGCAGGCAAAACAGCTGCGGTGCGTTGACCGGTGCGTTGTTCAGTTCGACAAGGCACTGGGTCTGCTCCCGATGTTTTTGCGAGACGAACAGGGCCAGCTCGGCCACGCTCGGGTTGGCCAGCAGCTCTTGCAGCCGCACGCTGATATTCAGGTGTGTCTTGAGGTTGGCAATCAGTTCGATCGCCAGGATCGAATGCCCGCCCAGTTCAAAGAAGCTGTCGTTGATACCCACGCGCGCAACCTTGAGGGACTGTTGCCAGAGCTGTGCCAGGGCTTCTTCCAGCTGAGTGCGAGGCGCCAGGTAATGGGAATGCCAAAGACCGGCGTCGGGTTCCGGCAAGGCCTTGCGGTCGAGCTTGCCATTGGCATTGAGCGGGAAATGATCGATGAACAGCAGGTGGCTGGGCACCATGTAGTCCGGCAACTGCGCTTTGAGTGCGCTTAATACGCCCTCGCGTAACTCGGCCGTGGCCGGTTGCGCGGCAATCACGTAGGCGACCAGTTGCAGGCCGCCTGGGCCTTCATGGGTTAACACGACCCCATCTCGCACCGCCGGCAGCGTTTGCAGACGCGCCTGGATTTCCCCCAGCTCGATGCGGAACCCGCGAATCTTGACCTGATGATCCAGGCGCCCGATGTATTCGATGCTGCCGTCGGTGCGGTAGCGGGCCAAGTCCCCGGTGCGATAAAGGCGGCCACCCGGCAGCGGGTCGAACGGGTCGGGGATGAAGCGGGTGGCGGTCAGGTCGGCACGTCGGTGATAGCCGCGGGCCAGACCGGCCCGGCCAACGTATAGCTCACCGATGCAACCCTTGGGCACCGGGTTCAGATGAGCGTCGAGCAAATACCAGGACAGGTCGACGATGGGTTCGCCAATGGGGCTTGCGGCCTCGCTGTGCAAGTCACTCATCGACAACGGCCGCCAGGTGACATGCACGGTCGTTTCCGTGATGCCATACATATTGATCAGTTGCGGCGTCTGGTCGCCGAAGCGTTCGAACCAGGGGCGGAGACTCTGTACATCGATGGCTTCGCCGCCAAAAATCACCTGTCGTAGCCGGTGGGCAAGAGGCTGCCCAGGCTCGCAGGCGACCTGCAGCAACGCCTTGAACGCCGAAGGTGTCTGGTTGAGCACCGTGACGTTTTCCTGGCAAAGCAGGGCATGGAAATCCTGCGGCGAACGGCTCACGGCGTGGGGCACGATGACCAATCGGCCGCCGTGCAGCAGAGCGCCGAAGATCTCCCACACGGAAAAGTCAAAGGCATAGGAGTGAAACAGGCACCACACATCCTGATGATCGAAGCTGAACCAGTGGTCCGTGGCCTGGAACAATCGGCTGACGTTGTGGTGCGCCAGCAACGCGCCTTTGGGCCGGCCGGTCGAGCCTGAGGTGTAAATCACGTAGGCCAGGTTGTCCGGGTCCATCGGCACATTTGGATTGTGCTCGGGGTAGGCGCCATCGGCATCGGCCGGATCCAGCAACAGACAGTTTATGCCAGCGGGCAGCGCCAGCGATTCACGCAGATGGGCCTGGGTCAGGATCTGCGTGACGCCGCTGTCGGCAATCATGTAGGCCAGGCGGTCGGCCGGGTAGGCCGGGTCCAGCGGCACGTAGGCGCCCCCGGCCTTGAGAATCGCCAGCAGGCCGATGATCATCTGTGGCGTACGCTCGACGGCGATGCCGACCAGCACATCGGGCCCGACGCCTTGCTCGATCAGCCGATGGGCCAGTTGGTTGGCCTGTCGGTTGAGTTCGGCATAGCTCATGTGCTGCCCTTCAAAGGTCAGGGCGATGGCCTCACCCGTGGTGGAGGCATGGCTTTCGATCAACGAGTGCAGGCACTGTCCGCGGTGCAGCCGGGTTGGCTGGCGGTTCCAGTCGTTCAGGGTTTTCTGGTGCTCATCAGCGTTGAGCAATTGCAGTTCGCCGAGGGCGCGTTCAGGCGTCTCGATCAGGCTCTGCAACAGGTGCTGCCAGTGCTCGGCCATGCGCTCGATGGTTTCAGTGCGATAGAGATCACGGCTGTATTCGAAGGTCGCCCGTATCTGCTGCTGTGAATAATCGACATCCAGCGACAAGTCGAACTTGGCCTGGTTGTCACCGGTACTGAGAAACTCCAGCTTCAGTTGACCCAGGCTTGGCGCCGACGGTGAGGACGAGCCGGTGCGCCAGTTGAACAAGACCTGGAACAGCGCACTGGCGCCCTGTGCACCGGGACGTTGCAACTGATCAAGGATCAGTTCCAGGGGGTAGTCGGCATGTTCCAGCGCGGCGAGCGACTGTGCGCGCAGGTCCCGGAGGAAATCCAGCGCGCTGCGGGTCGAGTCGATCCGAGCCCGATACACCTGGCTGCTGACGAAAAATCCCACCAGCTCCTGGCTGTCATGGCTGTTGCGGTTGGCGTTCGGAACGCCGACGGTGAGGTCGTTCTGGTTGCTGTAGCGGCCCAGCAACAGTTGCCAGGCACCCAGCGCGACCACGAAAGGCGTAAGCCCCTGGCGTTGGCAGAATGCATCCAGGGCTTGGGCCAGCGCAGGTGCAAGCGTCACCTGCACGCGCCCGGCTACAGGTTGCTGGCCCGCGACGCGGGGGAAGTCTTGAGGAAGTTCCAGCGTGGGCAGGTCGTGGCCCAGGTACTGACGCCAGTATTCGCCACTGCGCTGGCAGGCCGTGCTTTGCACATACTCGTCTCGCTGGTGGGTCGCGTAATCGGCGTATTGCATGGGCAACGGCGGCAGTGGCGACGAATCGCCGAGCACGGCCCGGGCATAGGCCTGGGTCATGTCGTGCATGAGGATTGTGTTGGACCAGGCGTCGGAGACGATGTGATGCATATTGAGCAACAGCACCTGTTCATCGCTGCCCAGCCTGAGAAGTGTTGCTCGCATCAGCGGCGCGCGGGTGAGATCGAACGGATGTCGGGCGTGCTGCTCGATGCGTTGTGCGAGCGCCACGGCACGGGCCTGTTGGTCGAGCGCGCCGAGGTCCTCGCGGTGCAGGCTCAGGCAGGCGTTGCGCTCGACCACCTGGGTGGCGGCGCCGTCGAGGTCATTGAACGCGGTGCGCAGGATGTCGTGTCGGTCGATGACGCGATTGAGTGCCTGCTCCAGGGCGTCGGCATCAAGGTTGCCCGTCAGGCGCAGGGCGCGCGGCAGGTTATAGGCCGAGCGGCTCGGGTCGCGCTGTTGCTCCAGCCACAAGCGCTGCTGGGCGAAGGACAAAGGTGCGCGGTCCGGCCGGCTGCGGCTGGAGCGGGCTTGCATGTCGTCGGCGTCCTCCTCCAGCAGCAAAGTCAGCAGGTCATCATCTAGCAATGGGTTCATGGTGTTCTCGCGGCAAATAGCAGGGCGTCAGGCAGGTTCAGGCAAAGGCTGCGGGGGCTTTTTCACTGATGACCTGACCGGCCTGCATCCGGACCAGTTGATCGGCGATGTCGAAATAGCGGTCGTCGTGGGAAATGACGATGATGGTTTTGCCCAACGCCTTCAGCTCCGGCAGCAGTTCGGTATAGAAAACCCGTCGGAACACCGGGTCCTGGTCGGCGGCCCATTCATCGAACACCAGCACTGGGCGCTCCTCAAGCCAGGCGTTGAGCAACGCCAGGCGTTTGCGTTGGCCGGTGGACAGATCGGTGGTGCTGAAGACCCCGTCGTGAATGCTGACCTTATGGGCGATTTCCAAGCGTTGCAGGTAGCGGTTGGCGTCTTCAGGCACTTGTTGATCGCCTTGGACCAGTTCATCGAACAGGTAGTAGTCGGCGAAAATCGTCGTAAACAATTGGCGATAATCGTCGCGGCCTGCAGCCACTACCGGCTTGCCATCCAGGAGGATTTCGCCGCCTTGGGGCGAGTAAAGGCCCAGCAGCAGTTTGATCAGCGTGGTCTTGCCGCCACCGTTCTCGCCGACAATGAACACAATCTCGCCCTGGGCGATGGACAGGTTGACCGGTCCGAGGGCGAACGGTTGGCCGCCAGCGACCGCCGGGAAGGCGTAGTGCACGTCACGCAGTTCAAGCTGTTGGATCGTCGGCTTGGGGACGCTCTTGTCGTTGAGCAACAGGTGCGGCTCCGGCGAAGAAAATTGCTCGGCCAGTTCGGCGATGCGCTTGAAGGCGATGTTTGCCCGGCTGATCACCGGCAAGGTCATCACCAGATATTCCAGCGGCCCCTTCATGTACAACAACACCAGCACGAAACCGCTAAGCACGGCTTTATCAGTGCCCAGCCACAGCGATTGCAGGGCCAGGACCAGGCCGATGACCACGAAAAACAGCATCGAGCCGAAGGTCTTGGCAATCACGAACGTGTTGACCGAGCGGATGTTGGTGTCGCAGATCTGGTCGGCGGTGGCTTCGATACGCTGGCTGAACATGCGCTGGCGGCGTGGGCGATGGATGCGCAATTCCTTGGCGCCGGCGGCGATTGCGCTGTAGTGCTTTTGCAAGGCGTCTTCGGCCTCGCGGGCCGCTTCGAAACCGCGGATTCCACGGGCCCGTGCCACGTATTGGATGACAGTGCCGATCACCAGCGCCACCAGCAACAGCGCAAACATTGGCAATGACAGGTAGGCCAAGTAGCCCAGGCAACCGAGGGTGACGGTGAAGGCAATGGCCAGTGGCGCGAAGGAAAACGCAAAGTTGCTGACCATGTTGACGTCGTGGGTCAGTATCGGGATGAGCCGATGACTGCGAAAACGTTCGATCTGCTCGATGGGCGCCAGCAGGACTTTCTGGCCGAGGGATTTGCGCAGACTGGCGATGATGTTCTGGCCGACGTGGTTGGTGCCGATGTCCGACAGAATCGACGTCAGCAGCGCCGCCGCGCAAAGCCCGGCGAAGGTTGCGAGTACTTGGGGTGTGGGCCCGGCATCGGCGTTCAATGCGTCGTTGATGGTTGCCAGCAGGGCAGTGATGCTCAGGCCGCCCAGCATGCCCAAGAGGATGGAGCCCACGACAATCAGCCGGAAGGGTTTGAGCAGGATGAACAGTTCATTGATCACCCCGCGTGTTGGTTGGCTCATGGAGGTTTCCCTGCGTGATGAAAAGGGCGAAGGCCATCGCGGGTGGTCGCCGGGAGGGCTTTAGGGCGCAGGCGCGCCTGTCTGTAAGACGGTTGATGTGGGAGGGGATTTAACGGCGAATGGCCTGAGGAACACCGTTTGTGGCGAGGGGATTTATCCCCGCTGGGCTGCGAAGCAGCCCCAATGAATATTGCCTGGATATTCCTGACTGATCTGTGTTGCCTGTTTGGGGGCTGCTTCGCAGCCCAGCGGGGATAAATCCCCTCGCCACAAGGTATTTGGGTGGGCCTACCGATTTACATATCCCGCGCCACCCGAAAGCCGATCCAGTCTCCACGCACACGGGGCACCAGCGCGTTGCGGTTGCCGGAGCGGGAGAAAACCGGGGCTTCACCCCAATCGTTGCCGCGGATGCGCTGGTACTCGCACTTGCCGGTCAGCCAAGCGCTGCCGTCACTGGGTGCGCCGGCGTAGTTTTCGTTGTAGCAATCGGCCGTCCACTCGTAGACGTTGCCGTGCATGTCGTACACCCCGAATGCATTGGGCGGATAAGTGCCGGCCGGTGCCGTGAAGTTGTAACCATCGGCCGCGCCGTAGGTGTTGGCGTGTTGGGCGATGCTGTATTGCTTGCCTTCATCGAACGGGAAGGGGAACGGCCCCGTGGTGCCGCCGCGTGCCGCGTATTCGCGCAGGGATTCACTGACCAGCCGGTAGTGTTTGCCGGTTTTTTTCGACAGCCACGCCACGTAGGCGTTGGCCTCTTCGAAGTTCATGCACACCGCCGGATGCCGGTCGGTGTATTGCTTGCGCGGGTCGCTGCCTTGGTAATCAGGAATCCCGGCCTTGCACGCGCGACCAGGACGTTTATCGCCGTCGGGCATCTGATAGCCGGTGTCACGCAGGTAGGCGAACCATTCGCCCTTGAGCACCTGAAAGCGGCTGATCGCCAGCGGTTTGGCGAAGGTCACCGGGTGCATCGGGCCTTCGTCGGGCTCGCGTCCCACTTCATCTTCCGGGGTGCCCATCTGAAAGGTGCCGGTGGGCAGCACGACCATTTCCGGGCAGTCCTTGCAGTCGCGGAAGACCTGGCCCGGTTGCGACGCCTGGGCACCGGAGGGCAGCAGGGCGGCGAGGGCCAGTGCCGGGAATAGCTTCAAGGAAAAACTGTTCATCCATCTCTCTCGATAGTCAGGTTCAGAGTGTCTTGCCCAGCAAGCCCATGAAGCGATCAATCTCGGCTTCGGTGTTGAGCAGGCCCGGCGCGGTTCGAATGACAGGCCCGGCATCGCGATGCACGGCGTCGGCGATCACCCGGTTTTGCATCAGGTAGGCGGCGATCTCATCGCTCTTGCGACCCTTGACCCGGAAGAAGGTGAAACCGGCCGACACGTCCGGGCTCATGGGTGTAACCAGCTCGATTTGCGGCAACGCCAGCAGCTGTTTTTTCAAGTAGGTATTGAGCGCGTGAATGCGCGCTTGCACCTCGGCCTTGCCCAGTTGCAGGTGCAGCTTGAACGCCTCGTCGGCCGCCCAGCGATGCTCGAAGGCGTGGTAGCCGCCGGGTGTCATGGTGGTGGAAAACGTCGTGGCTTCGGAAAAGGTCGGGATGATCGGCGTGACGTACTTGAGCACTTCGCTGCGGCTGCACACCAGGCCGGTGCCCCGTGGGCCGAACATCCATTTGTGGGTGCCGGCGATGAAGAAGTCGCAATTCATCGCTGGGAAGCTCAGGTCTTCAACACCGAAGCCGTGCACGCCGTCCACCACGTAGATGATGCGTTGCGCATCGCTGCGGCCCTGGTTGTGCTTGTCCACCAGCGCGCCGATCTTGTCGATCGGCAGCTTCACGCCGCTGCCCGAATGCACCCAGGTCATGCCCAGTACGCGGGTTTCGGGGCGGATGTTGCGATCGATGGTGCTCAGGATTTCATCGTGGCTGGCGTTGTGGGCGTTCTCGAACAGTTTGATCTTGCGCACCCGGGTGCCGTCTCGTTGGCTGCGCAGATCGAGAATGGTGTGGGTGGCGTAGTGTTCGTGGGCGGTGCTGAGAATTTCCTGATCGGCGCTCACATGAACACCGCCGTAGATCATCGCCAGCCCCTCGGTGGTGCTGCCGGTGAGGGCGATCTGCGCAGGGTTTGCTTGCAGGTATCGGCCGGCCCAGGCGCGGACGTTTTCCTCACGCTCTTCGGTGACGCCCAGGTCCCAGTCCATCAACAGGCCCGGGTTTTTATCCAGGGCGGCGCGATGCCTGTCGATGGCCTCGCGCACCGGGCGCGGGTGGGTGGTGACCAGGAAATTGGAGAAGTGCAGGTAGTCCGGGTCCTGGTTGAACAGCGAGCGCAACTGCGCCCATTTGTCTCGGGGCAGCGGCGGCAGCGGATCGGCGATAGCGGTGCCAGGCAGGCTGGTGGCCAGCGGCAAGCCGGCGGCGAGGATCCCGGCCTGCTTCAGGAAGGTACGGCGTTCGTTCATGGTTGGCCGGCCTTCTGGTTCGAAGCCACGGCGGGACGAGCGGCTTGCTGGACCTGATCCCAGACCCGCAGAAAGTTGCCGCCCCACAACTTGGCAATGTCCGCTTCTGAATAGCCGCGGGTCAGCAGTTCGGCGGTGACGTTGCGAATATCCCCCACGTCTTCCCAGCCTTTGACGCCGCCGCCTTCGTTGAAGTCCGAACTGATGCCGACATGGTCGATGCCGATCTTGCGCACGGTGTAATCGATGGCGTCGCCCAGGTCCTTGAGGCTGGCCTTGGGTTCCTCCTCCAGAATGCCGTAGAGCTGGCCGGCGTATTCACCGAATTTCTGTTCCGGCCACGCGGCGATGATCGGATCGCCCGGCATCAGCGCCATGGCCAGGTTGGGCAGCGGTGGCAGGTCGAAACGTTGGCGCAGGTCGTTGAGTTTGTCCTGGGTTTTTTGCGTCAGCGGGCGCAGGTACTGGGAGAAACCGACGACCTGCACCACGCCGCCGCTGGCCTTGATCAGCTGCATTTCCTTGTCGCTGAGGTTGCGCGGGATGTCCACCATGGCCCGGGGTGCGGAATGGGAGGCCACCAAGGGCGTGCGGCTCAGTTGGGCAACCTGCTCCAGGGCCTGGGTCGACATCTGCGACACGTCGATGATCACGCCCAGGTCGTTCAGGCGCGTCACCGCTTGCTTGCCAATCTCCGACAGGCCGCCGAGGGCGTCGGGTGAGTCGTTGAAGAACGGCAGTGGGCGCGAGGAGTCGGCCCAGTCGTTGTTACCGATGTAACTGAAGCCGAACATGCGCATGCCCCGCGCCGTCCACAGGTCCAGCAGGCTCAGGTCATGGCCCAGGGGATAGGCGTTGAGCATGCTGATGAAAATCGCGAACTTGCCTTCGCCATGCAGGCGCCGAAAATCATCCGGGGTGTAGGCGATGGCGACCTGGTTGGGAAAGTCGCGGACCATGCCGGTGATGATCTTGTAGCGCACTTCCTGCTGATTGCGCGCTTCCTCGACAAAACCTGCGGTGGGCTTGTGCGGCGCATTGGGGCCGTTCCACAGCTCCGGCCAGCCGAAAATCGTCAGCGCCGCGCCGGACAGATGCCCGCGGTTGGCTTTGACCAGGTCGAACTGGCCTTTACCGTCCTTGTCCGCCTCGTGACCGGCGGTGCCGAAATTCAGTGGCACGGAGATGTGGCTGTCAAAGGAGAGCAGGCGCTCGTGCAGCTCGCGGGCTTCTTTCATCACCTTGACCGGGTAGCCGGGGTTGTCTCGCCACCAGTGGTCCCAGGCCGCGAGGCCGCCACCGACCACCAGTGCAAGGGCCAGGGGCACGCCGATGAGGAGAGCTTTTTTCGAACGTGGTGTTGTCATTGCCGATCTCGGTCAGGTTCGCTGCGGGGGGCTTTGCTATCTGGGAAGAACGAGTGATCGGGCAGGAAATTTAGGTGAGCCTGATGGTCCCATCGCGAGCAAGCTTTGCTCCCACAGTGGAATTCAGCGCGGTCACCTGTGGGAGCGGGCTTGCTCGCGAAGGCGGCCTTGAACTCATCAAATTTTCATCGAATGTACGCACCTCTATTGTGGGAGCGAGCCTGCTCGCGATGAGGCCCTCACAGCCTCTATAAATTTGTTGGCCCGCCCATCGTTCTAGCTTGGATAACGCCCGCCTCAGGGCCGAACACAGGTAAGGCAATGACGATTTCTCGACGATGGTTCATGGCGGGCCTGGCGCTGACCGGTGCCGCCGTGCCTGCGGTGTATTACGGGCATCGCGAACTGACCCGGCCGGACCCCACCATCACCCCCGGCGAGGCCTCATTCGATGTGGCGGACGTGGCGGGGCAGCGCCGGGCCGATACGCTGCGGGGGATCTGGACGATCCGTTTTTCAGGAAGCGACGCGGGCCTGGACGGCTTGCCCCAGGACGGTCTGCAAGTGTTCCTCGACATTGCCCACAAGGGCCGTGGCTTGGTGGGCTGCCTCGACACCGCTGAACGCCTGCGCGCCGGTGATGAGCCTCATTATCGAGTGCTGGGCGATTTGGCCGGAACCGATCCGAAACAACTGAGCTGGCGCCTGATCGGTGCCCAGCATGGGGCACCGGACTACGAATTCATCATGACCCTGGACGAGGTCTGGGCCGGCTTCGGCAATGCCGGCACCGCGACCCTCAGCGGTCGCGTGTTGCGCCTGGATCGCCCGCTGGCGCTGCCGGAACTCGACAATCAATTCATCGCCCGCAAGCTGCCGTTCCCCGAAGCCCGGGAACGCACGCCGCTGAGCCCGCCGTTGCTGGCCTGGCTGGTGTCGCCGGAGCATCGGCTGTTTCACCAGCTCTGGCATGCCTCGCGAGACAAATGGCACAGCCTGGACGAAGACAAGCGCAACGCCCTGCGTGGCATCGGCTGGCAGCCCGGCCCACGGGACCATGAACGTGACGCTCGCGGCAAGCGCAAGGATCGCAACGGCTCGGGCGTGGACTTCTTTTTCATGCACCGGCACATGCTTGGCACGGCCCGTTCGTTCCAGCCACTGCCGTCGTGGCCGCGCTTCCCGTTGCCGCAACCGGAGCTGGAGCGTGATCGGCTGGGCTTTGCCCGGTATTTCGATAACCACGATGGCACGGCCTTGCCGCCCACTTGGCTGGCCAGCGGCGACGAGCAGTACGCCCAATGGGTGAGTGACATCAAGACTGCCGAGACCTATCACAGCAATTTCCAGGTCTGGGAATCGCGCTACCGCGACCCGCGCTACCTGTCGAAACTGACCCTGGGCCAGTTCGGTTCGGAAGTGGAACTGGGCCTGCACGACTGGCTGCACATGCGCTGGGCTTCGGTGCCTCGCGATCCTTCCAACGGCCACCCGGTGCCCTTCGCCCGCGACCCGGCCGACTTCGCCCAGCGCTGGTATGAGCCGGAAAACGACTTTCTGGGCGATCCGTTTTCCTCCCATGTGAACCCGGTGTTCTGGGCCTTCCATGGCTGGATCGACGACCGCCTCGAAGACTGGTTCCGCGCCCACGAACGTTTCCATCCGGGTGAAGTGAGCCGGCTTGAGGTCAACGGCGTGCCCTGGTTTGCCCCGGGCCGCTGGGTGGAAATCGCCGACCCTTGGCTGGGGCCGGTCACCCACGGTTGCAGCACCACGCCGGGGTTGCAGCCTGGGCGCTCGGTGGAGATGGACCCGGAAACCATGAAACTGGCCCTGCGCATCACCTTCGGCAGCGACGACAAAAAACTCTCTGAACTGTTTCGCCGCGTGCCGCAACGGCCTTGGTATGCGCGCAATCTCAAGGCCAAGCCGGTGTAAAGCTTCGCTTCCCAAAGAAAACCAAAGCGAACGCTGTTGTGGCGAGGGGATTTATCCCCGCTGGGCTGCGAAGCAGCCCCAAACCAGCGCACTCAAAACAACTGACTCACCGAGGTGCCGGCTAATGGGGCTGCTGCGCAGCCCAGCGGGGATAAATCCCCTCGCCACAAATATCACTTGGCTTTAGAGGGCATGCGCCTTTAACGCGGCACTGCGATGTCCAGCGCGCGGCTCGCCAGCAGCTCACTCAGTTCGACCATCTGCTGGATCCCCAAGGCAAAACTCCGTCGCGCGCCGTCCAAATCAAATGCCAGCTCGTTGGCCATGACGTTGACCGAAGCCAGGGTTTCGCTGAGGTTGGCCAGCAGGCATTCCAGATCCGCGCCTTCGGCCACGGTGAACAACTGGCCCGGTGGTGGGTTGGGTTTTTCGGATTTGGGGTCGAGGTAAAAGGCGAGGGCGCGGTCGGCGGCTTCGTTGAGTTTTTTGGAATCGTCTTCGGGGGGATTGGGGGTGATCTTGAACATGGTGCAGCTCCTGATTATTCAAAGGGCGCTGCCAGGCATCACTTGCAGATGATGGGGTGGCAGCTATGCGCGGGTCTGCAAGACCGGGAAACCAGGAACCCGGCAGACCCGAAGGTCTCCCGCACACAGCCGCCATGGAACGAACACAGATGTGTCGACCTTTGGCTATGCGCCTGATATTCGTCGGGCTTGCAGACCCGATCACTGATGAGCAGTGACAGGGAACAAGTTATCGATGGGGTGCCAGGCGCACAAGCCGGCGGATTCTGGCGCAGTTGTAGGTAACGGCGCAAGGCGATGTAGCCTCGCTCGGGAGTCCTACATGGCCGGATAAACAGAACCAAAGCCGAACACCCTTTATTGGGCGGGGAATTATCTGTGGCGAGGGGATTTATCCCCGCTGGGCTGCGTAGCAGCCCCAAATCAGCTACCCCCAATACACCTGATACACCGAGGTGCCGGCTCTGGGGGCTGCTGCGCAGCCCAGCGGGGATAAATCCCCTCGCCACAGGTGTGTGTGGCTTGGCTTGAGAACCTGGGGTGGCGTTACATCACCCGCCAACCCCCACCCAACGCCTTGTACAACGCCACGCTCGCCTGCACCCGCGCCAATCGCAATTGCACGTTCATGTCCTGGGCGGCGTAGAGGGTGCGTTGGGTTTCCAGCACGGTGAGCAGGTCTTCGGCACCGGCCTGATAACGGCGCTGGGCGATGTCGAATGCGCGCTGGGCCTGAAGCAGTTCTTCGCTCTGCCACTGCCGTTGCTGGTCCAGGCCATGGATGCCGTTCAGGGCTTTTTCGACGTCGGCGAAGCCGTTGATGATGGCGGCGCGGTAGGTTTCCAGCAGCTCCTCCTGGCGCGCGGTGGCTTTGTCCCGTTCGGCACTCAGGCGACCGTTGTTAAAGATCGGCGCGGCCAAACCGGCGGTGAGGTTGTAGACGTTGTTGCGCAGCAGTTGCTCGGCGATGTCGGCGCCGGTGGCCAGGCTCAGGCCCAGGGTCACGGAAGGCAGCAGGGCCGCGCGGGCCACGCGGATGTCCGCCTGGGCGGCGGCGAGGCGCGCTTCGGCGGCGGCGATGTCGGGGCGACGACTGAGCAGGTCACTGGGCACCCCGGCGTCGATGGCGGGCCAGTGCAAACGGTCGAAATGCTCATCGTCGAGACTGACCGACTGCACCGGTTGGCCCAGCAGCGCCGCCAAAGTAATCAACGCTTCCCGGGCCTGCTGCTGCACTTGGGGCAACCTGCGCTGCTGGGCCGCCACCAGGCTTTTTTGCTGTGACACCTCCAGGGCCGTGGCGCTGCCGGCGTCGTAGCGGGTTTGTACCAGATCGAGCACGCTCTGGGCATTGGCCAGGTTCAGCTCGGCGATGCGTTGCTGTTCACGCAGGGACAACGCCTGGGTGTAGCTGTTGGCGACAGCGCTGAGCAGGGTCAGCTCCACGGTCGCCCGGTCGAACTGGCTGGCCGACAGGTTGCTCAGTGCACTGTCCCGGGCCGCCCGCTTGCCGCCCCAGAAATCCAGTTCATAACTGGCGCTGAGGTTGGCGTCGTAGTAATCGATGGTGCGATTGTCCCGGTTGACATCCAGTTGGCTGTAACCTTTGCCGCGCAACAACTCCTGGCGATTGCCATTGAGCCCGGCCTTGATTTCCGGCAGTAACGGAGCACCGGCAATGATCGCGCTGGCCTGGGCCTGACGAACCCGGGCCACGGCAGCGGCCAGATCGTGACTGTCCAGGCGCGCCTGTTCGATCAGCCGGTCCAACTGCGGGCTGCCGAACTGCGTCCACCATTGCTGGTGATCGGCGCGAGCGCCTGGTGTCTCGAGGCTTTGCCAGGCCGCGGGCGGCTGGATGCCGCTGTCCGGCACCGGCAGAGGGCTGCCGCAGGCCGCCAGTAACAGGCCCGTGGCCAGGAGGGTCAGGTGCGCTTTCATAAGATGAGGTTCATTCACTGGTGAGGGCCGCGACCGGGTCGAGGCGAGCGGCCTTGCGGGCCGGCATGAAACCGAAGACAACGCCGGTGACCAGGGCGCAGCCGAAGGCGCCGAACACCGCCAGCCACTCGAAGGCCACGGCGATCTTGCCCAGCAGCAGCGCACCGCCCACCAGCAAGGCCAAGCCGATACCGGTCAGTCCGCCGACCACCGAGAGCATCACCGCTTCGGTGAGGAACTGGCGCAGGATGTCCCGCTGGCGGGCGCCGGTGGCCATGCGAATACCGATCTCGCGGGTTCGCTCGCGCACGGTCATGAGCATGATGTTCATCACCCCGATGCCGCCCACCAGCAGCGAAATCGCCGCAATGGCACCGAGCATCAGCGACAGCGTGCCTTGGGTACGCGCCTCGGCCTGGATCATCGCGGCGTTGTTGGTCAATTCGAAATCCTGCTTGCCGTCGTGCAGGCGCAACAGGGTGCGGGAGATGGCCTGTTCGGCCTCCGTGACCTTGCCCGCGTCCTTGGCGGCGATCACCACGTACTCGGGATGCCGGCTGCCGAACAAGCGCACGCTGGCGGCGGAGTAGGGCACGGCGATGCGGTTGTCGGCGTCGGAATCCCCGGAGCTGGCCCCTTTTTCCGCCAGCACGCCGACCACCTGGAATGGCACGTTCTCAATCAGGATGTAGCGGCCAATGGGGTCGTCGACCTCCTTGAGCAGCTTGTGCCGGACCTTGTGACCGATCACCGCCACTGCCGCGGCGCTGCGTTCATCGGCATCGGTGAAGTAGCTGCCCTGGGCCACCGGCCAATTGAAGATGGTCGGAAAATTCGTATCGTTGCCACCCACGTAGCTGGTGTGGTCGAGGTTGCCGAAACGCACGCTGGCGTCGGCGCCGTTGACCGGCATGATCCGCTGCACCTCGGGCAGCGCGCCAAGAGCCGCCAGGTCATGTTCGCTGATGATGCCCTTGGCGGCGCGCGGGCTGGGCGCGCTGCCGTTGAGGTAGATGATGTTGGAGCCGAAGGCGCCCATCTGGGCCATGACCTGACGCTTGCTGCCTTCGCCCACCGCCAGCATCACCACCACCGAGGCCACGCCGATGATAATCCCCAGCAAGGTCAGGGCGGTGCGAAAACGGTTGATCCACATCACCCGCCACGCCGCTTGCACGGCGTCGAGCAGTTCGCCTTTCCAGGCGCCGTTGTGTTCGCTGCCGGCGCTCAGGCGCTGGCGCAGATCCACCGCTTGCAACGCGTTCGGGTTGGCGTGGTGCGGCGTCGGATCGCCGCCGGCGCTGTCGCTGATGATCAGCCCGTCGCGAATCTCAATGATGCGCTTGGCCCGCGCCGCCACTTCGCGGTCGTGGGTGATCAGGATCACCACATGACCCTGGCTTGCCAGTTCGTCGAGCAACGCCATGACCTCGATGCCGCTCTGGCTGTCGAGGGCCCCGGTGGGTTCGTCGGCGAGGATGATGTGGCCGCCGTTCATCAAGGCCCGGGCAATCGACACCCGTTGCTGCTGGCCGCCGGACAGTTGGTGAGGGCGGTTGCCGGTACGGCTGGCCAGCCCCAGGCGTTCGAGCAGGGCGCTGGCCCGGCTGTGACGCTCGGCGGCCGAGGTGCCGGCGTAGATCGCCGGCATTTCGACGTTTTCCTGGGCGGTGCCGGACGGGATCAGGTGATAGCCCTGAAAAACAAACCCGAACGCTTCGCGCCGCAGCCAGGCCAGTTCGTCGCTGCCCAGGCCTGCGACGTCTTCGCCGGCAAACCGGTATTCGCCGCTGGTGGGGCGGTCGAGGCAACCGAGGATGTTCATCAAGGTGGACTTGCCGGAGCCGGACGCCCCGACAATCGCCAGAAATTCCCCAGCGTGAATGGATAAATCGATGCCGCGCAGCACCTCCACCCGAGGGCTGTCGCCACCGCCGTAGGCCTTGCGAATGTCCCGCAGTTCGATCAGGGGCGTGTCCATTCAGCCTCCGCTGCCGGCGGCCGGACCGATCAGCACCCGGTCGCCTTCGCTCAGGCCGTCGAGAATTTCGGTACGCAGCCGATCACTGACGCCGGTACGCACGGTGCGCGGCTGGACATCGCCATTGTCGGCCACCACCTGCACTTGCCCGGCGTGGGCCTGCAACGCGGCGCTGGGAACGGTCAGTACATCGCGTGCCTGGGCGGCAACAAAAAACACCTGGGCGGTCATTTCTGTCATCAGGGCGCGGTCGGCGTTATCCACATCCAGCAACACGGTATAGAGCACCACCCGTTCGCTGCCACTGCGCCCGCCCGTGAGGCTGCCGCCCTGGCTCGCCTCCAGCGGGCGCGGCGGCACCGGCAGAATCTGACGCACGGTGCTGCTCCAGCGACGGGCGCCGCCGGCCAGGGTGGTGAAGTAGGCGGTCATGCCCGGTTTGACGTGACCGATGTCCGCTTCCGAGACTTCGGCCCAGACGGTCATCGGCGACAGGCGGGCGATGCGCAGAATCAACGGAGTTTGCTGTTGGGCGTTGAGGGTCTGGCCTTCCCGGGCACCGACGGCGACCACGGTGCCGCTCATGGGCGCGAAAATGCGCGTATAACCCAGCTCGGCCTCGTCACTGCGCAGGTTGGCCTGGGCCTGGCGGATCTGGGCCTGGAACATGTCGATGCGCGCCTGGGTCGCCCGCACTTCGGCCTGGGCGGTCTGCACGTCTTCCTCGCGGGTGGCGCCGCCGGCCTTGAGCTGCTGCTGTCGGCGGAATTTCTGCTGGGCCAGATCGTGCTGGGCTCGTTGTTCCTGGAGCTGGGCCTTGAGGTTTTCAATGGAGAAGCGTCCGGCGTCCAGCTTGGCCTTTTGCGTGGAGGGATCGATCTCAACCAGCAATTGGCCTTCGCGAACGTCGTCCCCGGCTTCTACATGAATCTTGCGGATCTGCCCGGACGCCTGGGCGCCGACGTCCACGTAACGCCGTGGTTGCAAGGTGCCCAGGGCGGTGACGCTGTTTTCGATATCGCCACGGGTGACGGGTGCGGTCATCAGCGATTCACGGCTCGGGGCCACCGCTTGCCAGGCGGCAAAGGCCACGGCTGGGAGCAGAGCGAAGGTTAAAAGCCAGGCGCGTCGGGTAGGGCGGGGACGTTTCATGCAGGGTTCCGGCCAGTGATATCGGGCCCGTTCCACGAGGGGGCAGGGACGGGAGGCTGTTTTGGTAAACGAGCACTTGGGGCGGGAATTTACTGGCTTGAAACACTTGGTAGCAGGTTGCGGGAAGGCAACTCAGTAGCCGAGCCAGGTGATGTTGTGGCGAGGGGATTCATCCCCGCTGGGCTGCGAAGCAGACCCCACAGCCAGCGACTCGGTGTCTCAGGTGTACTGAGTGGACCGGTTTTGGGCCGCTTAGCAGCCCCAGCGGGGATGAATTCCCTCGCCACAAAACCGTGCCTGACGCCAGATCAACTGAACGAATCAGCCTCAATGCAAACCAAAGCTTTAAATCTATATGAGAATTACTATAAATTACGCGATTGAATTTGCCACTATCGTGCCATTGCCTATCCAGGCACGCCGATTTGGCACAGAGATAGCTGGCGCAGCCATTGCGCACGGGAGTCATGTTGGAAAACTACTATCGCGAGCTGGTGTGTTTCCTGAACGCCAGGCTTGGCAACCGCCAGGCGGCCGAGGATGTGGTGCATGACGCCTATGTGCGGGTGCTTGAGCGCGCCAGTGACACGCCCATCGAGCAGCCCCGGGCGTTCCTCTACCGCACCGCGCTGAACCTGGTGATCGACGGGCATCGGCGCAATACCCTGCGTCAGGTCGAATCCCTGGACGTGCTGGACAGCGAAGAGCGGTTCTTCACGCCATCGCCCCATACCAGCCTTGACCATGGCCAGCGCCTGGACATGCTCCAGCGCGCCCTGGCCGAATTGCCGCCGCTGTGCCGCGAGAGTTTCCTGCTGCGCAAGCTTGAAGGCTTGTCCCACCCGCAAATCGCCGAGCGCCTGGGCATTTCACGGGCGCTGGTGGAAAAGCACATCGTCAACGCCATGAAGCATTGCCGCATTCGCGTGCGGCAGTGGGACGCGCATTAATCCCTCCACGCCGGTCGCATCGCGGTAAATTTTTTTTCACTGTCCTCGTTCCTCTCAACAGACGACTTGCCGGCTTGCCAAAGATCGGTCGGGTCACCCAGGCTTTTCGCGCCCTGTTGAGGGGCCTCTCCAGAGGACACTGGACATGACACAGGCAATTGCTTCGCCCAACGTTCACGACTTGATCGGTATCGGCTTCGGCCCCTCGAACCTGGCGCTGGCCATCGCGCTGCAGGAACGGAGTCCGGTTCAGGGTGAACTGGATGTGCTGTTCCTCGACAAGCAGGCCGACTACCGCTGGCATGGCAATACCCTGGTGACCCAGAGCGAGTTGCAGATTTCGTTCCTCAAGGACCTGGTGACCCTGCGCAATCCCACCAGCCCTTATTCGTTCGTCAATTACCTCAAGCATCACGGCCGCCTGGTGGACTTCATCAACCTCGGCACGTTCTACCCGTGCCGCATGGAGTACAACGACTACCTGCGCTGGGTGGCCAGCCAGTTCAGCGGGCAGAGTCGCTATGGCGAAGAAGTGCTGCGCATTGAACCGGTGCTGCACAACCAGCAGGTCGAAGCCTTGCGCGTGATTTCCCGCGACAGCCAGGGTGAAGAGCGGGTGCGCACTGCTCGCTCGGTGGTGGTCAGTGCCGGTGGTACACCGCGCATCCCCGACGCGTTCAGCGCTTTCAAGGAGGACGCTCGGGTGTTCCACCATTCCCAGTACCTGGAGCGCATGGCGACGCAGCCGTGCGTAAACGGCCAGCCCATGAACATCGCCATCATCGGCGGCGGACAGAGCGCCGCGGAAGCCTTCATCGACCTCAACGACAGCTTTCCTTCGGTGCAGGTCGACATGATCCTGCGCGGCTCGGCCCTCAAGCCGGCCGATGACAGCCCGTTCGTCAATGAGGTGTTCTCGCCGGAATTCACCGACCTGGTGTTCCGGCAGCCCCACAGCGAACGCGAGCGGCTGGTCAACGAGTACCACAACACCAACTATTCGGTGGTGGACATCGACCTGATCGAACGCATCTACGGGATTTTCTATCGCCAGAAAGTCTCAGGCATCGCCCGCCATGCCTTCCGTACCCTCACCACCGTGGAGAAAGCCACGGCCACCGATGCCGGCGTGGAGTTGGCGCTGCGCCACAACGCCACCGGTGAGCTGACCGTGCGCCGTTATGACGCGGTGGTGCTGGCCACCGGTTACGAACGGCAGATGCATCGCACATTGCTGGCGCCACTCGAGCAATACCTGGGGGATTTCGAGGTGGATCGCAACTACAAGTTGATCACCGACGAGCGCTGCAAAGCCGCGATTTACATGCAGGGCTTCTGCCAGGCCAGCCATGGCCTGAGCGACACCTTGTTGTCGATCCTGCCGGTGCGCGCCGATGAAATCGCCGGTTCGCTTTACGAGCACAGCATGCATCGCGGACAGAACCGTTCGGTGCGCGACCTGAAGCTGGCCACGGCATAACCCTTGCTGTAGAAGCTGTCGAGCGAAGCGAGGCTGCGATCTTTTCCCTATCTTTTGATCTCAAGCGAAAAGATCAAAAGATCAAAAGATCGCAGCCTCGCTTCGCTCGACAGCTCCTACAACAGTCGCCTGCGGGCAATTTCTCAGAAACTTCCTACACTCACCTCACGTGTCCTGTCTTTCAGGCAGGGCGCGTTGACGGTTCGCTGTTCCCTCGCTTTGGCAGTCTGAACCCATCAGCCGGTCTCCCTGACTTGAGGTGAAGTCGGTGGTGTTCCGGGCCGACTACGCCAAACGAAACATCCTGATTCAGATGACGCTGTTCTTACGCACAGGCCTGGTGGCGCTGTTGCTGGGCTTATCAAGTGTGGCGCCGCCGGTTGGCGCGGCCCCCGAGTCTCTGCAAGTGCTCGGGCGTTCCAGTGTGAGCGACTATTCGGTGTCCTTGGGGGAGGCCGACAAGAACTGGCTACGCCGCAAGGGGACGTTGCTG
This sequence comes from Pseudomonas halotolerans, assembly GCF_039581215.1. Classification (NCBI taxonomy): domain Bacteria; kingdom Pseudomonadati; phylum Pseudomonadota; class Gammaproteobacteria; order Pseudomonadales; family Pseudomonadaceae; genus Pseudomonas; species Pseudomonas halotolerans. Next base: position 65,011 of record NZ_JBCNTJ010000018.1, on the reverse strand, counting down.
TTAGGGGCCTCGGCGCCGGATTACGCACCTTTCGGTATCACCAGCAATGGCCGCGACTATGAGGGCCTCACGGCTGACTATGCCCAGCTGCTGGGGCAGATGTTGCATGTCGATGTGCGGGTGCAACGCTACGCGTCACGGGAGGCATCGCTCCAGGCTTTGCGCAGTGGTGAGATCGACATGCTCGGAACGGCCAACGGCTTCGAAGCCAGCGACCCCGAGTTGGCGATGTCCCAGCCCTATGCCGATGACCTGCCCACCCTGGTGGCCCGGGTCGCGGATAGCCAGGATTTGCCCACGGACCTGGCGGGCATGCGGGTGGCGATGCTGTATCACTATCTGCCCACCGATACGGTCAAGGCGTTTTATCCGGATGCGGCCTTGCAGTTGTACCCCTCGACCTTGAGCGCGATCGGCGCCGTGGCCTTTGGGCAGGCCGACGTCTATCTAGGGGATTCGATCAGTTCCAATTACCTGATCAGCAAGAACTACCTGAACAACGTCCAACTGGCTGATTTCTCACGCATGGAAGTGCAGCCGTTCGCCTTTGCGGTCAGCCGCGAGAACGCACGCCTGCTGCGCATTATCAACGCCGCGCTGCAAGCCATTCCCGCCAGTGAACGCATGAGCATCCTGCGCCGCTGGAGCGCTGGCGGCGCGAGCATCCCCGGTCAGCAACCCCTGCATTTCAGTGTCAAGGAACAGCGTTGGCTGGATGCACATCCGCGGATCACGGTGGCCGTCAACCAGAACTTCCCGCCACTCACGTTTATCGATGAAGGGCATTTGCGGGGTATCAGCGCTGATGTGCTGGCCAGGATCAGCCTGCGCACCGGCCTCAAGTTCGATATCCAGTGGGGTACCTCGCTTCATGATGTGATTGGGCGCGTCAGCAGCGGTCGGGCCGACGTACTGGCCGCCGCGCCACCCAGCACCGAGCTTGAGGGGACGTTGCGTTTTACCCGGCCTTACCTGAGCAATCCGTTTGTGCTGGTGGCGTCCGCCGGGGGCAAGGTCCCGTTGACGTTGGACCAGATGGAGGGCAAACGCCTGGCGCTGATTCGTGGCAATGCGCTGCGTGAATATCTGCTGGAACAATTTCCCCGGGTGCACCTGGTGCCGGCTGAAAACTCAGCGGACGCGATGTCCATGGTCGCCGCCGGTACGGTGGACGGCGCGATCAATTCGCTGATCAGCGCCCGCTATATGATTTCTCGCCAATACCGCGGCAAACTGCACATCACCAGTACCGTGGGGACATTGCCGGCGCGCGTGGCCCTGGCAACTCATCGTGACGCGCCGGAGCTGCATTCGATCCTGGACAAGGCGCTGCTGAGTATTTCTCCCGAAGAAATGGACGAGCTGACCAATCGTTGGCGCAGTGAAGTGGTGATCGACGACAGCTACTGGTTGCGCAACCGCACCACCATCGTCCAGGGGTTTGCCATCGCCGCGCTGCTGTTGCTGCTGGCATTGGGGTGGGCCTTTTACCTGCGGCGTCTGCTGGAACAGCTGCGCGTGGCCAAGCAAAGCGCCGATGATGCCAATCGGGCCAAGACCACTTTTCTGGCGACCATGAGCCATGAGATCCGTACACCGATGAACGCGGTGATCGGCATGTTGGAACTGGCCCTGAAAAAAGCCGACCAGGGTGTCATGGACCGGCTCGCCATCGAAGTCGCGTCAGGCGCCGCCCGCGGCATGCTCGACTTGATCGGTGACATCCTCGACATCGCCCGCATCGAGTCAGGCAGGCTGTCGCTGACACCGCAGCGGGCCAATCTGCGGGAGCTGACCGAGTCGGTGGCGCGGATCTTTGAAGGCCTTGCCTGGCAGAAACACTTGCACTTGCAGTTGGCACTGGATGCCGCGATCAACCGCGACGTATTGATCGATCCGTTGCGTTTCAAACAAATCGTGTCGAATCTGCTGAGCAACGCCATCAAGTTCACCGATCAGGGACAGGTGCGCTTGAGTGTGCGAGCCGAACCGGGCGGTGACGCTCAATGCTTGCCAATCCGCCTGCGTGTTGAAGACACCGGCTGTGGTATTTCGGCCGAGGATCAGCGCCGCCTGTTCAGCCCTTTTACCCAGGCCAGCAACAACACCCAGTCGGCCCGCAGCGGCTCCGGGCTGGGTCTGGTGATCAGCCGCACGCTCTGCGAAATGATGGGCGGCACCCTGACGTTGAGCAGCGTGCCGGGGGAGGGCACGCAGATTGAAGTTCTGCTGAGCTTGCCCGTGCTTGATGCCTTGGCTCAAGCCCCGTCGGCTGAGAGCGAAACGCTGGTGCCCGTACGGGCGCTGAACATTCTGGTGGTGGACGACTATCCGGCCAACCGCCTGCTGCTGGCCCAGCAATTGAACTATCTGGGGCATCGCGTCCGGGACGCCGAGGACGGTGTCCAAGGGCTGCGCGTCTGGCGTGCCGAACCATTCGATGTCGTCATCACCGACTGCAACATGCCGGTGATGAGTGGCTACGAACTGGCCCGCGCCATTCGCGACGAGGAGCGGGCCGCGGGTTTGTCGCCGGGGGTGATCCTGGGCTTCACGGCCAATGCCCAGCCCGAGGAAAAGGTCCGCTGTGTCGAGGCCGGCATGGACGATTGCCTGTTCAAACCCATCAGCCTCCAGGAACTAAATGCGCGCCTGGCTTCGGTCACGCAAGATTGCGCCCCAGCGCCCGATGAAGCGGCACCTTCCTCGGCCACCGACGACATCGATTTGAGCAGCCTTGAACAATTGAGCGGAGGTGACACTGCCTCAATCAAAAAATTGCTGGGGGAACTGGTCAGCAGCAATGCCGCAGATCAGGCGCAATTGATGCGCCTGTTCACCCGGTACGACCTGCCCGGGCTGGCGGACCTGGCGCACCGGGTCAAGGGCGGCGCGCTGATCATCAGGGCCCCAGGCCTGATTGCAGCCTGTGAAGCCCTGGAGAATGCCTGTCGCGAGGCCGACCGGCCGTTGCTTGCCGCCGCCGTGAATGACATGCACCAAACCATGGAACATCTGACTGAACGATTGGAGGCCTATGTGGTGAGGGAGCGTGCTCCCGCTGGGCCGCGAAGCGGTCCCCGCGGGTCTTCTCATGGCTAAGCGAGCCGCGTAGTCATCCCGAAGCTACATGCGAAGTACCTTTTTCCTCCCTTTTTTGGGATTCGTCCTACAGCGCCTCTCAAAAGCTTCCTCTAGCCTGACGCCCCTTAACGATTGGGATGCCTGTCATGCCGAACAAAGCATTACGTATCATGATTGCCGACCCGCAACATGCTCATCGAATGAGGCTTGAATACCTGTTCAATCAACAGGGTTATTTTCGGATCGCCCCCGTGAGTGGCTTGCAGGAGCTGTTGACGCTGGTGGAGTACGGCAGCGAGCCGTTCGACCTGGTCGTGGTCAATGCCGGCCTGGCCAAGGGCGCGCTGGACCTGCACGATTTCATCCTCGACAACCCGCAGCTTCGTCACGCGATGATTTACAACACGCCACGGGGCGGCCCGTCCCCGGCGACTGTCGCGTGTCGACCGGGCTTGCACTTGAGCCCGGCCGTACTGCCTGACCTGGCTTCATTGGCGAGCCTGATGCAGCGTGTCGACCCCCAGGCCAGCGAGTTATCGCGATCCTGGCTGCGCCCCCTCAGGCAAGGTCACGCAGGGTGAAGCTGTACCGTTGGTCGGCACTGTCAGATCTGACAGGTGGCCGGGCCTGTCGTTTGTGCAACAGTCCCGAGCGGTCATGGCATCGGCGCCGTTTGCATTTACGTGGGGAGTTGCCTTGAAAGACGTATTGATCGTGGATGACCACCCTGTCATACGAGGGGCATTGCGGCTCATATGCCAGAACGAGGGGTTCACACGAATCAGGGATGCTAGCGGCGTAGCCGACGCCAGGGCGTTGATCAAGGAAGGGGCGCCAGACCTGGTGATTCTGGACCTGGTGATGAACGGATTCGATGGCATGGACCTGTTGGTCTGGATCATGGCCCAGTTCCCTGGGTGCGGTGTGCTGGTGTTCACTTCCCAGGATGCGCAGCACTTCTGCAACCGCTGCATCTCGGCCGGAGCCAGGGGCTTTGTCACCAAGAAAAGCGACCTGAAAGAACTGAGCAAGGCCATTCATGCCCTCAAATCCGGCTACTCCTATTTCCCTCAAATGCCGGTCAGGCTGGATTTTCAACAACGCACTGAACAGCAAACCCTGGAAACGCTCTCCACCCGCGAGCTATCCATTCTGCGAATGCTGGCCATGGGGATGCGCGGCAAGGATATCGCCGAGGCCTTGTTCCTGAGTCCGAAAACCGTCAGCACCTACAAGACCCGTCTACTGGAAAAACTTGGCCTCAAGACGCTGGTGGGCTTGTCGGATTTCGCCAAGCGCAATCACCTTTGAATAACACCAGAACTTGTGGGAGCGGGCTTGCTCGCGAATGCGGAGTGTCAGTGAAGTAAATGTTTGCTGACACACCGCGTTCGCGAGCAAGCCCGCTCCCACAGGGGGGACTGTGGTGACTTGCAGTTTTTCTGGGTCCTTCATTGTTCTCCAAATAGAACGCTAAGACCGGTTTTTGCTGTCTAGTGCTTCAAGGGGGGCGGTTTTAAGCTATGCCCATCAAATCGCAGTCCCTGATTTTGGAGACACAGCATGAAAAATATCATCGGCGTCTACACCAGCCCCCGAGCCCATTGGGTCGGTGACGGCTTCCCAGTTCGTACGCTGTTTTCCTACGACAACCTGGGCAAGCACATCAGCCCGTTCCTGCTGCTGGACCACGCCGCCCCCACGCCATTCGAACCCACCACTGAGCGTCGCGGTGTCGGCCAGCACCCTCATCGCGGTTTCGAAACCGTGACGATCGTCTACCAGGGCGAACTGGAACACCGGGATTCCACTGGCAGCGGCGGCAAGATCGGCCCTGGCGACGTGCAATGGATGACCGCCGCCTCCGGGATCATTCACGAAGAGTTCCACTCCGAAGCCTTCGCCCGGCAAGGCGGGTTCATGGAGATGGTCCAACTGTGGGTCAACCTGCCCGCCAAGGACAAAATGGCCCCGGCCGGCTACCAGACCCTCCTCAACGGCGACATTCCCCGCATCGACCTGAAGGACAACGCTGGCAGCCTGCGCCTGATTGCCGGCCGCTTCGAAGGGCATCAAGGCCCGGCGAAAACCTTTACGCCCATCGATGTCTGGGACATGCGCTTGAATGCCGAAAAAAACCTGGCCCTCGACGTACACGATGGCCGCAACACCGCACTGGTGGTGCTGCGTGGCACGGTTCAGGTCAACGGTCGCGAGCGGGTCGAGGCCGGGCAACTGGCGCTGTTCGACCGGGCCGGCGAGCAGTTGCACCTGTACGCCAATCAAGACGCGGTGGTGTTGCTGCTCAGCGGTGAGCCTATCGACGAACCCATCGTCGGCCATGGTCCGTTCGTGATGAACAGCGAGCAGGAGATTCACCAGGCTTTCAACGATTTCCACTCCGGTCGTTTTGGCGCGATGGACGACTGAGGCGAAACAACAGCCCCCCAAAGCTATGTGGGAGCGGGCTTGCTCGCGAACGCGGTGTATCAGGCACATAGACGTTGCCTGACACACCGCATTCGCGAGCAAGCCCGCTCCCACACTGGTTTGGGTGATCTCTACAGCGTGTTCAATTTGTGCCAATCTTCGCTCCATGACCTTTCTGGAGCTGTCCCGATGCTGTCGCTGATCTCCGATCACCCACTGCTCAGTGCCCTGGTGCTGCTTGTGCTCGACATTCTGCTGTGGCGGCAGGTCAGCGCTGATCGGACCTATTGGAAGATCGGCGGGCGGCTGCTGATTTTTTCGTTGTTCAGCACGCTGCTGTTCAACGAAGGCCTCAACCCCCTGCAGCCGGCGCAGTGGGTTGACGACGTGCCACGCCATTTGGCGTCCACCGGTTTACAAATTGCCTGGTGGCTGTTCGCCGCGCGGACCCTGACGGTGATGATCGGCGCGGTGATGATGCAGCGGGTGGGGCATACCGGTCGGCTCTTGCAGGATTTGATCGGCGCGGTGATTTTCCTGATCGCCGTCATCGCGGCCCTGGCGTATGTGCTGGACTTGCCGGTCAAGGGCGTCCTGGCAACGTCCGGGGCGATGGCGATCATCGTCGGTCTGGCCTTGCAGAGTACCCTCAGTGATGTGTTCTCCGGGATCGTGCTCAACACCACCAAGCCCTATCAAGTCGATGACTGGATTTCCATCGACGGCACCGAAGGCCGGGTCACCGACATCGACTGGCGCGCCACACGGTTGCAGACCGCCCAGGGCAGCATGGCGGTGATTCCCAACTCCTTGGCAGCCAAGGCCAAGATCGTCAATTTCAGCCGGCCCAGCGATGTTCACGGGTTATCCATCAGCGTTCCGGTCAGCCCCCATGCACGGCCACAAACCGTGATCGATGCGCTGGAGCGGGCGATGATCGGCTGTCGTTCCCTGCTTGCCAGCCCGGCACCCTGCGTGACACTCAAGAGCACCGGCAGCACCGGGGCAGAATATGAAATCAGCGGGTTCGTCGCGTCCATGGGCCAGAAGCGCGAGGTGCGCAATCAGCTGTTCGACCTGGCGTTCCGGCATTTGCAGGCTTCGGGCGTAAGCCTGTTGTCCACCAGCGAAAGCGCGTCCGCCAATGGCGTGTCGCGGCCCCGTGCGTTGCTGGAAAGCTCCAGTATCTTCTCCACCCTACGCCCGGATGAGAAAGACACCTTCAGCCAGAACATGACCCTGCAGACCTTCCGCGCCGGCGACATGATTTTGCCGGCCGGTGAGGTCAGCGATCATTTGTTCATCATCGAGTCGGGGGTGGTCAGCGTGACCCTGTTTCGTAACGGCCAGCCCTTCGAGGCCGGGCGCATGGGGCCGGGGGAAGTGATCGGTGAAGCCGGGATCGTCTCTGACCAGGCCGCGCTGGCGAACTTTTCCGCCAAGACCTTTTGCACCCTTTATCGCATCGAGAAGAGCTACCTCAAACCCTGCCTCGACGCTCGCCGCGACATCAACGACGCCATGAAAAACCTGCTGGACGTGCGCATGCACCTGGCCCAAAACCTGACCCGCGACGTTCCCAAACCGGTCGCCAAAAAGCGCTTCCTGCAATGGTTGCGCAACCGGGCCTGAGCGGGCGTGCATTTGCCCCCTGTGGCGAGGGAGCTTGCTCCCGCTGGGCCGCGAAGCGGCCCCAAAACCCGCTGAATGCGGTGGGTCAGGCATACCGAATCCATCGCTTTACGACTGCTGCGCAGCCGAGCGGGAGCGAGCTCCCTCGCCACAAACGTCATTCTCCATTGCTTCAAGGTAAACCCGACGTCTGCGCCCATTGGCCACCCGAACTTCCCAACAATTGGCTATTTGTACCGCGCCAGCGCAACGCTAACGTAGCGCCACACCCAATTGTTCTGGAGTTCACCATGCAACCGCGTATCGATTTCTACACCGCTTCCCCGGACGCTTTCAAAGCCATGATGGCGTTCGAAACCGCTGCTTCGAAACTGGGCCTGGAAAAGTCCCTGCTGGAGCTGGTCAAGCTGCGCTCTTCGCAAATCAACGGTTGCGCCTTCTGCATCGACATGCACACCGCCGATGCCCGCAAGGACGGCGAAACCGAACGCCGACTGTACGCCGTGACCGCCTGGCGCGAAGCCCCGTTCTTCACCCCTCGTGAACGCGCCGCGCTGGCCTGGACCGAAGCGCTGACCCGCTTGAGCGACACCCATGCGCCAGACGCCGACTACGAACAGCTGAACCAGCATTTCACGCCCAAGGAAATGGTCGACCTGACCGTGGCAATCAACGCCATCAATGGCTGGAACCGCCTGGCGGTGGGCTTTCGCAAGATGCCTGAGGCGTAGTCGAAAGCAGAAACTACCTGTGGGAGTAAAGCTTGCTCGCGATAGCGGTCAGACAGTTTATGCACCATCGACGGACACACCGCCATCGCGAGCAAGCTTTGCTCCCACATAGATTTAATTCTCAGCTTTGAAAGCTTCGGACGACAGGCACTGCAATACGTTTGCTTCGGCTTAATAGGAAGCATTACTATTCACGCCCCATCCCCACAGCGCAGTGCGATGACCCCCACGCCGCCCCGCAGACCAGGCTTTTTCGAACATTACGAAGAGTTGATCGGCACCTGGACCCGTCGTCTGCGCAATCGCCAGCAGGCCGAGGATCTGGCTCACGATACCTTCGTGCGGGTGCTTGAGTCCGATTCGGCCGATGTCCAGCAGCCGCGGGCCTATCTGCATCAGACAGCGCGCAACATTGCGGTGGATGGCTATCGGCGCGAAGATCGGCGGGGCGCCATGGAGGAGGCGGCGCTCGATCACAGCCAGTCGCTTTCGGGCGACCCGGAGCACTACATGCACGCGATCCAGTTGGCAGACTCCATCGAAAGGGCACTGGCCGAGCTGCCGGCCAATTGCCGTACGGTGTTTGTCTGGCAGAAGATCGAAGGCTTGACCCAGGCGGAAATCGCCGAGCGCCTGGGCTTGTCAAAAAACATGGTGGAAAAGTATATGATCCGCACCCTGCGGCATCTGCGCGATCGTCTCGACGGGCCTGGCCAATGATCCGCCGTTATCTTCCACCTGAGCCACAGGACCTTCCATGATGGATAACCGTGAATGCCCGTGCGGGCAGAACCGGGTTCGCGACGAAGCGGCACAATGGTTCGTGCGTTTGCAAGCCCCCGTCATGGGTGTCGATGAGCGCCAGCGTTACGAGGCCTGGCTGGACGAACACCCCAACCACCGCGATGAAATTCAATTGCTGCAGGGCATTTGGAGCGCCACGGATTTGCTGCCCAAGGAGCGTCTGCAAGCGTTGTGCGAACCACCTGCCAAACGTCCCAAGCGTCGACCGCTGTTGCGCTTCGCCGTGGCCGCCGGGCTGCTGGCAATGGCGGTTGGGCTGGGGTTGTTCAGCGGCTTGGGCGCTTCCAGCGATTACAGCGCTGAATTTGCCACGGCCCTGGGCGAGCGCCGGCATATCGCGCTGCCGGACGGTTCGGTGATCGACCTCAACAGCCGCAGCCGTGTGCGTGTTCAGTTTGCCCACCATCAACGGCGCGTAGAGCTGGCCGAAGGTGAGGCGTTGTTTCGCGTCGAGCATGACGCCGGCAGACCGTTTACGGTGGAGGCGGGCAACGGCCGGGTGACGGTGACCGGCACGCGCTTCGATGTGCGCCGCGATGCCGACTCAACCCGGGTGGCGGTGGAGCAGGGCAGTGTCAAGGTTCAGGGGCGCGACGCGTCGCAGGCCGAGTTCGTCAGCCTCACGGCCGGCCTTGGCACGCGTATCGATGCTCAGGGCAAGGTCGGCGCACCTTATGGTATCAACGCCCATGAACTCACCGCCTGGCGCCACGGCAAACTGGTGTTCAACAACGCTCCCTTGAGCGAAGTTGCTCAGGAGGTGTCCCGTTATCGCGCTAAACCCCTGCGCATCGGCAGCGCGGCGGTGGGCAACCTGCGTCTGACCAGCGTGTTTCGCGCCGATAACCCCGAGGCGCTGCTCAAGGCTTTGCCGAACATTCTGCCGGTGGCCGTGCGCACCCTGGATGACGGCAGCCAGGAAATAATTGCGCGGTAGATTCAGGTTTTTTTCGAGTTCTTCGTCTTCTTGTCCAACTGCAACTGGTTTGCATTAACAGGCGCGTATTTTTGCGATTCAACAGGACAAGGTTCGACGTGAAAACCTCCCTCAAAAACAACAACCGCACCCCCGTCCGCTGGCTGCCGCTGGCCCTGACCCTGGCCGTCAGCGCTGCGCTGCCCCAGGCTTTCGCCGATCAGGCGGCCACGCCCATTCACATCCAGGCGCAACCGCTGGCTCAGGCTTTGAGCCAGCTCGGTCAGCAGACCTCTTTGCAGGTGTTCTTCAGTCCGGAACTGGTGGCCGGCAAGCAAGCCCCGGCAGTGGACGGCAACGTGTCCCCGGAAGCGGCCCTCGGCCAACTGCTGCACGGCAGCGGCCTGCAATACCAGATCGATGAAGGTTCGGTAACCGTGCTGCCTGCGCCCTCGGCATCCGCTGATGGCCCGCTGGAGCTGGGGGCCACCGCCATTCAGGTGGTCGGTGACTGGCTCGGCGATGCCAATGCCGAAGTGGTGCAGAACCATGCTGGCGCGCGTACGGTCATCCGCCGCGAAGCGATGGTGGAGCAGGGTGCGATGAACGTCGGCGATGTGCTGCGGCGTGTGCCGGGTGTGCAGGTGCAGGACGCCAATGGCACCGGCGGCAGCGACATCTCGCTGAACGTCGGCGTGCGCGGTCTCACCTCGCGCCTGTCGCCCCGTTCCACGGTGCTGATCGACGGCGTACCGGCAGCGTTCGCGCCTTACGGTCAGCCGCAACTGTCCATGGCGCCGATTTCTGCGGGCAACCTGGACAGTATCGATGTGGTGCGCGGCGCCGGGTCGGTGCGTTACGGGCCGCAGAACGTCGGCGGGGTGATCAACTTCGTGACCCGCGCCATTCCGGAAAAAACCACCGGTGAAATCGGCACCACCCTGGAAACCTCCCAGCGCGGCGGTTGGAAGCACATCGATACTGCTTTTCTCGGCGGCACGGCCGATAACGGCATGGGCGTTGCGCTCCTGTATTCGGGGGTCAACGGCAATGGCTATCGCCGCAGCAACAACGACAATGACATCGACGACGTCATCCTCAAGACCCACTGGGCGCCCACCGAGGTGGACGACTTCTCGCTGAACTTCCATTACTACGACGCCAAGGCCGACATGCCCGGCGGCCTGACCCAGGCGCAATACGACGCGGACCCGTATCAGTCCGACCGTGACTGGGACAACTTCGCCGGCCGGCGCAAGGACGTGTCGTTCAAGTGGATCCGCGAGATCAGCGACCGTACCCAGGCCGAAGTGCTGACCTATTATTCCGACAGCTACCGGGGCAGCACCATCGCCAACCGGGACCAGCGCAACCTGGTGTCCTACCCGCGCACTTATTACACCTTCGGCATCGAGCCGCGGGTGTCCCATGTGTTTGACCTCGGCTCGACCACTCAGGAAGCCAGCGTCGGTTATCGCTACCTCAAGGAAGGCATGCACGAAGAGGCCAGTCGCCTGGCGCTGCGCGATAATCAGCCGGTGGTGCGGCCGGGGTCCGACGGCCATGTCTATCAGGACCGCACCGGCGGCACTGAGGCCCACGCGGTCTACATCGATGACAAGATCGACGTCGGCAAATGGACCATCACCCCGGGGATCCGCTTTGAACGCATCAGTACTGAGTGGCACAACCGCCCGGTACTCGACACCGCCGGCCGCCCGGTTGAGGAGAAACGCCGCAGCATCGACAGCAACGAACCGCTGCCGGCCCTGAGCGTGATGTATCACCTGTCCGATGCCTGGAAACTGTTCGCCAACTACGAAACCTCGTTTGGCAGCCTGCAGTATTTCCAGCTCGGCCAGGGCGGTAACGGCAACAACACCGCCAACGGCCTGAGCCCGGAAAAAGCCAAGACCTACGAGATCGGCACGCGCTACAACGATGACGTGTGGGGCGGGGAAGTGACGCTGTTCTACATCGACTTTGACGACGAGTTGCAGTACATCAGCAACGACGTGGGTTGGACCAACATGGGCGCGACCAAGCACCAGGGCCTGGAAGCCTCGGTGCGCTACGACATGGCTGCGCTGGATCCACGCCTGGAAGGCCTGAGCGCCAATGCCGGTTTCACCTACACCCGTGCAACTTATGAAGGTGATATTCCAAGCTTCAAGGGCCGTGACCTGCCGTTCTACTCACGTCAGGTGGCGAACATGGGGTTGCGTTATGAGATCAATCGCTGGACGTACAACCTCGATGCCTTTGCTCAGTCCAAACAACGTTCCCCCGGCAACAGCGTGAACCCCGACGGCAGTTTCAGCGACGACTACATCACCGACGGCAGCGCCGATGGACGCTACGGTGACATGCCCGGTTACGTGCTCTGGAACGTGCGCGCTGGCTACGACTTCGGCTCGCAGCTGTCGAACCTGAAGGTCGGGGCCGGGGTTAAGAACCTGTTCGACCATCAGTACTACACCCGCTCCAGCGACAACAACTCGGGCATCTATGTGGGCGCACCCCGGACGTTTTTTGTGCAGGCGAGTGTAGGGTTCTGATGAACAACCAGGGTTGACGCGTACTCCTGTGGCGAGGGGATTTATCCCCGCTGGGCTGCGCAGCAGACCCGAAGCGGCAGGCTCAATCTGCCTGACACACCGAGTGGGTGATTTTAGGGCTGCTTTGCAGCCCAGCGGGGATAAATCCCCTCGCCACAGATAAATCTCCTTTCCACAGAGAGCGTGGTGTAACGCTTCAAACCTTCAACACTTTCCCACTCACCGCCACGGCCACCAACGACAGCGCAATCAACCCAAAGGCAAAGCTCAGGCTGCTGCCATGGGCGACGAATCCGATCAGCGCCGGGCCGGCAAGGATGCCGGCGTAGCCGATGGTGGTGATGGCCGGTACGGCGATCGCTTCGGGCATCAGCGTTTGCTTGCCGACCGCGGTGTACAACACCGGCACGATATTCGAACAGCCTACCCCCACCAGCGCATACCCCAACAGCGCCGCCTGCCACATCGGCGCCAGGGTCGCCAACAGGAACCCGGCTGCCGCAATGGCGCCACCGTAGATAATCACGCGTTTGGCGCCCAGGCGATGCACCACCGAATCCCCCGTCAACCGGCCGACGGTCATGGTCAGCGCGAACGCGGCATAACCGAGCCCGGCATAGGCCGTATCCATATCACGCTCGGCGACCAGGAATACCGCGCTCCAGTCCAACACCGCGCCTTCGGCCAGGAAAACGACGAAACACAGGATGCCGATAAACAGCACCACGCCGTGGGGAATGGCGAACGCCGGGCCCGAACTTTCACTGCCATAGGGCAGCAGATGCGGCGCCGCCTTGAACAGCGCCACCAGCAACACTGCGTTAACCACCAGCGTCGCCCCCAGCGGCGACAGGCCCAGGCCGAGCAGCGCGCTCACACCGGCCGCGCCAATGATCCCGCCGAGGCTGAACATGCCGTGAAAACCCGACATCATGGTCTTGCCGCTGGCCCGCTCGACGATCACCGCCTGCAGGTTGACGGTCGAGTCCACGGTGCCGAGGCCGGCGCCAAACAAAAACAAGGCTGCCACCAGCCAGGGCAAAGACGTCATCGTTGCCAGCGCCGGCAAGGCCAGGCAGATCAGAATCGTGCCGCCGCTGAGCACCCGACGGCAGCCAAACCGCGCCGCCAGGGCGCCGGCAATCGGCATCGCCAGAATCGACCCCACCCCAAGGCATAACAACAGCAACCCGAGCGTGCCTTCGTCCAGGTTCGCCCGCACTTTGGCGTATGGCACCAGCGGGGCCCAGGCCGCGATCCCGACACCGGCGATGAGATAGGCAATGCGGGTGGACATCTGTTCCAGGCGTCCGGGGATGAAGGTGGGCGGTGGCGTAATGGCAGTCATGAAACGTCCTTGGTTTTGCGAGGCGATGGTGCGGGCGGGCCCTATGCTTGCACATCCACTGACCGCGCCGCGACCTCAAGGTGCCGAAGAGGTGCGTGGGTGGCAAGCACGCTTTGCCTGCACAGCCTTGGCCGGAATAAAGTATCGGCTTTCGCTGGCTGAATCCGGGTCTGGTCCATGACGCAGTTTTATGATGCACGGGGCAATATTTATGGCGTGGTCTCACCGCAGCAAGTCCGTGCCCAAGGCATTGACCTGCCGCCGACAGCCGCCCAGGCTGCCCAGGCACGCCAAGCCTGGAGCCAAGCGGCAGTGCAGGCCTTCTGTCGTTGGGCGCCGGGGCAGGCGCCGCCGGATGCCAAGGCCCATCGCAGCGATGGTCTGCTGATTGGCCCGTTCCAGAGCGAGCCACCGTTTGACCTGTTGATCGTCAACACCGACGGCACCCTGGCCGAGCGCAGTGGCAATGGCCTGACGATTTTCTCCCAGGCCCTCAAAGCGCAAGGCCTGATGCCGAGCGACGGTGAGTGCGTGCTACAGGTTCATCACGACAAACGTGAAGGCGGGTCACCGTTGCAAACGGCGGTACGCGCGGCTGAGTACGAAGGTCTCTCGGGTTTCTGGCTGGACTTGGGAAAACCGCTGTTTGGCCCCAGCGCTGTAGCGGCTCAAGATGTGCAAAGTGTGATCGTCAACCAGCGCGAGGTCAGCCGTGTGGCTGCGCTTCATGCTTTGAATCCGGCCTGGGGCAGCAGTCAGTTCGTGAACATCGGCAACCCGCACTGCGTGACCCTGGTGGACAGCGCCGAGACGTTGCCAAGTAACCCGCAGATGCGTGCCCCGGCGTTGGCGCAAAGCCTGACGCGCATTGCCTATGCGCCGCCCGGTGGGGCCGGCGTGCCCTGCCTGGCGGGGGTGAATCTGCAATGGGCCTGGCTCGAAGCCGAAGGGCGCGTGGTTGCCCGGGTGTTCGAGCGGGGTGAAGGCCCCACCGCCTCCTCGGGCACCAGCGCCAGTGCCGTGGCCAGCGCCGCGTGGCGGGTGGGCTGGGTGAAGGTGGGGCCGGTGAGTGTGGTGATGCCGGGTGGCACTGCACCGATTCTGCTGGAAGAACAGGCGGGTGAGTTGATGCGGGTGAGGTTGTTTGGTGTAGCACGGGCTGTGTCATAGACGATCTGCGCCGCAGTCAATGACGCCATCGCGAGCAGGCTCGCTCCCACATTTGATCTTCAGCGGGCACAAAAATGTATGTGCGACAACGCCACTGTGGGAGCGAGCCTGCTCGCGATGACGCAGGCACATTCGCCATCAAAACAACTGAACCACCGCTATCGCGATGACCTCAGCCTGGCTGAACCGCAAACTCCACCACCGGCATCTGCCGCTTCATCAGCACTTGGCCATTGCGAATGGAATAAAGCGGCAGCCCTTGGCTGCGAATCACTTCGTAGTCACTGTCGGCCGAGAGGATCAGCAGGTTCGCCGGGCGCCCGGGTTCCAGGCCGTAGCGCTCGCCCAGGGCCATGGCCTTGGCACTGTTGTCGGTGACCAGGTCCAAGGCGCTTTGCAGGTTGCGATAACCCAGCATGTGGCAGATGTGCAGGCCGGCTTCCAGTACCCGCAGGATATTGCCGTTGCCCAGGGGGTACCACGGGTCGACGATGGAGTCCTGGCCGAAGCACACGTTCATCCCCGCTTCGAGCAGTTCATTGACCCGAGTGACGCCACGGCGTTTAGGGAAGTTATCGAAGCGTCCTTGCAGGTGGATGCTTTCGGTGGGGCAGGAAACGAAGCTGATGCCCGAGTGCCCGAGCAGGCGAAACAGCTTGGCGCAGTAGGCATTGTCATAGGAGCCCATGGCCGTGGTGTGGCTGGCGGTGACACGGGCGCCCATGTCGCGGCTGCGGGCTTCTTCGGCCAGCACTTCGAGAAAACGCGAGTGCGGGTCGTCGGTCTCGTCGCAATGCACGTCCACCAGGCAACCGGTGCGCTCGGCCAGGTCCATCAGGAATTTCACCGAGCTGACGCCTTGATCCCGGGTGTACTCGAAATGCGGAATGCCGCCCACCACGTCGGCACCCATTCGAATCGCTTCTTCCATCAGTTCGCGGCCGTTGCGGTAGGACTCGATGCCTTCCTGGGGAAACGCGACAATCTGCAGGTCGATCAGGTGACGACTTTCCTCACGCACTTCAAGCATGGCTTTGAGGGCGGTGAGGTCAGGGTCGGTGACGTCGACATGGGTGCGTACATGCTGGATGCCATGGGCGGCCAAGGCCTGGATGGTTTTTTTGGCGCGGGTCTTGGTGTCTTCCTGGGTGATGGTGGCCTTGCGCTCGCCCCAGCACTCGATGCCCTCGAACAGCGTTCCGCTCATGTTCCAGCGGGGTTCGCCGGCGGTGAGGGTGGCATCCAGATGAATGTGCGGTTCGACGAAGGGCGGCACCACCAGATTACCGCCAGCGTCGAGGTCTTGCGGGCCAAGGCTCGGGGCTTCGGTCTGGCGGGCAATGCTGGCGATCAGGCCGTTTTCCAGGTGCAATTCATGCAAACCTTCGCGGTTGCGCAGGCGGGCGTTGATGATGTGCATCAAGCGAGTCCTTCTCAAAGATCTTGTAGGGGCGTATCGGTGGCGCGAATTCCCAATAGACCGATCAATATCACATACGTTAGCGCGCCGGTGGCGATTCCTACCAATGGCGCAACCCAAGGCGACGTGAACGCCGCGAGGGTGCCTGCGCCGTATGCAAACAGCCCCGGCCAGTTGAACGCCGGTAGCTGCGCCTCAGCCAAGCGTGGATAGCGGCCGCGCCAGCGGAAGAAGAAATCGGCCATGATCACTCCGCCAATCGGCGGGATCACCGTGCCCAGCAAAATCAGGTAAGGCACCAGCAGGTCGTACATGCCCAGCAGGGCCAGCAGTGTGCCGATCGCCGCGCCGCCCAGGGTCACGGTTTTGCGCCGACGGGTGCGCAGCAGGTTGCAGCCAGCCACGGCGAAGTTGTAGATGGTGTTGTCCTGGGTGCTCCAGATGTTGAGCAGCAGCATCGCCATCGCCGCCATGGCGAAGCCTTGCAACAGCAGCACTTCCACCACGTCCGGCTGCTGATAGACGATGGCTCCGTAGGCGCCGATCAATACCATCAGGCCGTTGCCGATGAAAAAGCCGATCAGGCTTGCCAGCACCGCGATCTTCGCGGAGCGGGAAAACCGCGTCCAGTTGGTCGCCTGGGTGGCACCGCTGACGAACGTGCCGAACACCAGCGTGATGGCGGTGGACCAATCGAGACTGCCCGTCGGCACCACCGCCAGCAACCCATCCAGACCTCCGACCTTTACCGTGGCGACCCACATCGACAACATCAGCAGCAACATCATGGCCGGCACGGCGATGTACGACAGGATCTCCAGCCCGCGATAACCAATGTAGGCGGTAACGCAGAAGCCCAGGCCGAACAGCACCATCAGCCCCAGCACGGTGCCTTCGTTCAAATGAAAATACTTGCCCAGTACCACCGCCGCCGTCGCCGTGCCCCAGGCGTACCAGCCGATCTGGGTGAAACCCAGGATCAAGTCGCTGAGTTTGCTGCCCACCTCACCGAAGCAGAAGCGACCCATCAACACCGAATTAAGCCCGCTCTTGAAGGCGATATAACCCAGGCCAGCGGCGTACAGGCCCAACAGCAGATTGCCGATCACGATGACCGTGAGCATCTCGGCAAACCCGAACGCCACGCCCAGCTTGCCACCGGCAAACATCGTGGCGGTGAAAAAGGTGAAGCCCAGCAGCACCATGGCCGTGGAGGCCAGGCCCTTGCGGGCATGCATCGGCACTTCGCTCAAGGGATAGTCGTTAGCCGGATCGTTTTGAGTCATGTGGAGGTCCTTGCGCAGGAGGGAGATGTCGCAAGCGTGCAGCGCCCGTGCCAAACGGGTGAGCGCGAGGTTATTTATAGACAATCTTTGGGGTTGGGTGGGCAAAGAGGGCGAAAGCGGTGCGGCGGTGGTTCAAGTTGGAACACAGTGTCCACGGCCTATGCGGGTTTCCTTGTGGGAGCGGGCTTGCTCGCGAAGGCGGAGTGTCAGTTACGAATACACTGGCTGACACACCGCCTTCGCGAGCAAGCCCGCTCCCACAAGGCCATGCGGTTTCTTCAGGTGGGAGAGTGCAGCGCTAGGAACCGCAACACCGCCGCAACGATGGCCTCCGGCGCGTCTTCCTGGACCAGATGCCCTGCGTTTGGGACAGGATGGAACTGCGCGCCGGGGATCAGTTTTTGTAACGTCCGGCCGCGTTCGATGGGAATCCACTGATCGTCCTCTCCCCAAAGGATCTGCGTCGGGCAGCGCACGGTTGCATACAGCGGCTCGACCTCGCGGGTATAGCGCTCGTCCATCTGCGCGATCTGCCGATAGAGCGCGGCCTGGCCGGTCTCGCCCAGCCAGGGCTGCACGTACGGCGCCAGTTCTTCATCCGGGATCTGCCGTTTGATCGCTCCCCGAATATACGTCGGCACGATGGCCCGCTGAATGTAATCGGGCAGGCCACTGAACGCCGCTTCATACTGGCGCACATGCTGGACAAAGGGTGAACCCCAGGGCGACAGCGCCACCGGGTCGATCAGGGTCAGGCTGCGGTAGTGCCTGCCGTTGAGCAGGTGCGTGCGCAGGGCGGTTGCGCCGCCAAAATCGTGGGCCACCACGTCCGGGCAATCCAGACCCCAGTGTTCCAGCAATTGTGCGAGCAACTGGTTTTGCACACCGAGGGAAACATCTGCGTCCGGCTGTTCGGATTGGCCATAACCCAGCAGGTCAAAGTAATGCACCTTGTGAGTGGCGCAGAACAGCGGGGCGATTCGGTGCCACACGTAGGAAGAGAAGGGCGTGCCGTGGACAAACACCAGCGGCGGACCGTCGCCGTGGACGGCGTAACGGATGCGATGCCCGTTGAAGTGGTATTCGTGATCCAGGGGCCAGTTGGTCATGATGGGAGCTTCACTGGAAATGGCTCAGGGACAGAGCATAGACCCGATTCACATGGGAAAAAACCGATTGTGGCGAGGGCGCTTGCTCCCGCTGGGCCGCGAAGCGGTCCTCAAGCCTGAAGTTGCGGTGCATCAGGTTGAATAGAGTCGCTGCTTTTGGGGCTGCTGCGCAGCCCAGCGGGAGCAAGCTCCCTCGCCACAGGAAGCTCCCTTGCCACAAGGAAAGTGGTTACTCGCCGCGGTAGATGCAACCGCTGGTGCAGGTCTCATGGATGCGAATGGCGCAGAGCTCCGGCAACAATGGCTTCAACTCGTTCCAGATCCACTTGGCCAGGACTTCGCTGGTGGGGTTCTCCAGGCCAGGGATGTCGTTGAGGTAGTTGTGGTCCAGGCGCTCGTAGAGCGGCTTGAAGATCGCCTTGATCTCCGAGAAGTCCCGAATCCAGCCGGTGTGCGAGTCGATGTCACCGCTCAGGTGAATGGCCACTTTGAACGAGTGGCCGTGCAGGCGGCCGCACTTGTGACCGTCCGGCACGTGGGGCAGGCGGTGGGCGGATTCGAAGGTAAATTCTTTGAAGATTTCCACAGGTTCAGGCTCTTTAAAGGTAGCGGTCGCGAGGCAGGCGGCGGAGTTTATCAGTTTGGTTACGGCGTTGCGCGACCGTGCTGACTAAAGGGTCAGCAAACGCTCGCCCAGCCCACCGTTGGCCGCCAGCTCCAGGAACTCGTCACCGAGCCGGCGGCTTTCGTCCATCGCTGTGCGCCAGTATTTGCGGCGGCTCGTGTCATCGCCCATGAAACGCTTGAAGTCGTTCCGGTCCGGCAGTTTGCCGAAGGGCAGGCGCGCGAGGTATTCACGGGACGGCGCCAGCAACAGCACGTTCTGCAAGCGTTCGATGTTCCCCCGGCGCCATGGCAGGCCCTTGTCGAACCAGCCAGGAATGACCCGGTCGGTGAAGTGCGGATACAACACGATGTCCTCGCCGCTGTAGGGCAGGTCCAGGTGATAGTCCAACAGGCCGCCGTCGCGGTAGGTGCCAGCACCGGCGCCCGGCAGGTCACGCACGCCTTCCATCACCATCGGAATCGAGCCGGATGCCAGCAGCGCCTGGCGTAGATTCCCGGCCTCCAGCGGGACGAAGCGTGACGGAAAGTCGTTCAATGGATGCAGCGGCGGCGCCTGGCGTGGGTCGTGGACGATCAGCCGTTCGAAATGCCGCGACAGACGCGCTCGGCCTCGCAGGTTGTCGGCGATCACCGACGACAATCCCAGGCCAAGGCGGCCGCGATGATCCTGGGCCAGCCAGCCGTGACTTTTGACCACCATGATGTTGAGCCGGTAATGCGGGTTGTCGAGGATCGACGTGTCGCGACCCTGGAGCAAATCATCGAGCATGCGCTGCGAACTCTGGCTGACCCCGGCCATGGTCACGCCTTTGGCAAAGCTTTGCTCGTTGTACAGGGTGCCCAGGCGCCGGATCCCCTCGGCGGCATCCGGCAAGCAGGCGCTGGCGAAGCGCCAGGAGCCCACCGAGGCACCGATCAGCGAGCGCTCCCGCGGCGCGGCAGGCAGCCACTCGCCGAACAGCGCCAGGTCCAGCCCCTGAATGCCCAAGGCCTTGGGGCCACCGGCGGCGCCCGGCAGAATGCCAACATCGGCAGCGTTCAGGCCTGCCTGGCGAATGCGTGCCAGAGCACGAGGGCCGGCCTTGAGGGTCAGGGCAGGGAATTTGATGTGGATGGCGGTCATACCGGTCTCGAAGCGTAAAGCATTAATTAACGACATCAGCCCCTGCGGGAGCAAGCCTGCTCGCGATGGCGGTACGTCAGTCCCATCCATGTTAACTGACCGACCGCTATGGCGAGCAGGCTTGCCAGATTGATCTGCGTTCAATGATGGCAATTCAGTTTCAGTTAAGTTCGTCCCGATACAGTCGTTGTGTGAAGATTATAAGAAGGAGACAAACCGTGAACCGCCTGACTGCCTTTTTCATCGCGATTTCCATGATCCTCGGCGCCGGCCTGGCCCAGGCACGAGACCTTGATGCCGACGAAGCCCAAAAATTGCAGGACGCTGGTACCATTCAGTCCGTTGAAAAACTCAAGGCCGCTGCCTTGGCCCAGCACCCCGGCGCCACGTTGACCGATGTCGAGCTGGAGCAGGAGTACGGCAAGTACATCTTCCAGATAGACCTGCGCGATGCCAAGGGTATCGACTGGGACCTGGAATTGGATGCTGTGTCCGGCAAGGTGCTCAAGAATCATCAGGATCTGTAATGAAGCTTAATTTACGTCCCCGCAGCCGTTGGGCGCTGGCGCTGCTGGTGTTCTGTTCACTGGCCGTTGCCCGGGACCTGGACCAGGATGAGGCCCTGCATTTACGGCAGCAGGGCGTGATCCTGCCTCTGGAACATCTGCTGCAACAGGCGCTGGATCGCCACCCCGGCGCCAAGCTGCTGGAGGCCGAGCTGGAAGAAAAACACGGCGTCTATATTTACGAGGTCGAATTGCTGGCGACCGACGGCGTCGTCCGCGAGCTGGACCTGGAGGCCGCGACCGGCCGTTTACTCAAAGATAAGGAAGACTGATGCGCCTGCTTCTGGTGGAAGATCATGTTCCCCTGGCCGACGAAGTGATGGCCGGGCTGACGCGGCAGGGTTACGCCGTCGACTGGCTCGCCGATGGTCGCGACGCGGTTTATCAGGGCAGCAGCGAGCCTTATGACCTGATCATCCTCGATCTCGGTTTGCCCGGTGTGCCAGGGCTTGAAGTGTTGGCTCAATGGCGCGCAGACGGCCTGAGCACGCCTGTGCTGATCCTGACCGCCCGCGGTTCCTGGGCCGAACGCATCGAGGGCCTCAAGGCCGGGGCCGACGATTACCTGACCAAACCCTTTCACCCCGAAGAACTGCACCTGCGCATCCAGGCACTGCTGCGCCGCTCTCATGGTCAGGCCAACCAGCCGACGCTCCAGGCGGCCGGGCTGCATCTGGATGAAGGACGCCAGTGTGTGAGCCGTGACGGCGTGGAGATCCAACTGACCGCGGCCGAGTTTCGCCTGCTGCGCTACTTCATGCTTCATCCCGAGCAGATCCTTTCCAAGAGCCATCTCGCCGAACACCTGTATGACGGTGAAACCGAGCGCGATTCCAATGTGCTGGAAGTCCATGTCAATCACTTGCGGCGCAAGCTGGGCCGCAGCGTGATCGAAACCCGTCGCGGCCAGGGGTACCTGTTCGGCGGGCAGGCGCAGTGAGATCCATCCAGCGGCGCCTGAGCCTTGGCTTGATCGGTGTAATGGTGGTGGTCGGCCTGGTTCTGGCGCAGACCAGTCTGTGGCTGTTCGAACTGGGTTTGCAGCGGTATCTGGAGGCGGGGCTGCGCAACGACAGCGAAAACCTGCTGGTCGCCCTGGTGCGTGGCCCGCAAGGCCTGCAACTGGATGAGCGACGCTTGTCGCCGGCCTATCTGCGACCGTTTTCCGGGCACTATTTCCGCATTGATTTTGCCGATGTGCACTGGCGCTCCCGCTCTCTGTGGGACCAGGAGTTGCCTCGCCTTGACCATCCGGGGCTGCACAGCAACCTGAAATTGGGGCCTGACGGTCAGAAACTGCTGGTACTGCGCACCGACTATCGGCGTCTGGGCCAGGCGATCTCCATCAGCGTGGCCCAGGATTACACACCGGTGCGGGACAGTTTCCTGCGCATGCAGCAGATCGGTCTCGGTCTCGGGCTGGCGGGTCTGCTGCTGATTCTGTTGTTGCAACGCATCACGGTGCACCGCGCCTTGCGCCCGCTGGACAAAGCCCGGGAGCAGATCGCCCAGTTGCAGCGCGGGCAACGTTCGCAACTCGATGAACAGGTGCCCCGGGAACTGGAACCGCTGGTGGCGCAGATCAACCATTTGCTGGCCCATACCGAAGACAGCCTCAAACGTTCGCGCAATGCCCTGGGCAATCTGGGTCACGCTCTGAAAACCCCGCTGGCGGTGCTGCAAAGCCTGGCGTCGAATGAAAAACTCGATCCTTACCCCGAGCTGCGCAAGCTGTTGCTTGAACAACTGGAGCAGGTCCGCCAGCGCCTGAACCGCGAACTCAACCGCGCTCGATTGTCCGGCGACGCCTTGCCCGGCGCCCATCTTGACTGCGACGCGGAACTGCCGGCGCTGCTGGCCACGTTGAACATGATCCATGGTGAGCACTTGAGCTTGGCTTATGTCGCGCCGCCCGGCCTGCACCTGCCCTGGGATCGTGAAGACCTGCTGGAACTGTTGGGCAACCTGCTGGACAACGCCTGTAAATGGGCCGATGCGCAAGTGCGCCTGACCGTGACCGAGACGGCCGAGGGGTTCAGCCTGGCGGTGGAAGACGATGGTCCAGGCATTCCCGCAGACCGTCGCGACCAGGTCTTCAGCCGGGGCACGCGGCTCGATGAGCAGACCGACGGCCACGGCCTGGGGTTGGGCATCGTGCGGGACATCGTCGACACCTGGGGCGGGACGCTGGCGCTGGGCGACAGCGAATGGGGCGGGCTGAAGGTCACGATCGAACTGCCCAGACGCTGATGTGGAGTACCAGTCCCTGTGGGAGCGGGCTTGCTCGCGAATGCGGTGTGCCAGTCATGAATTTTTACCTGACGGACCGCATTCGCGAGCAAGCCCGCTCCCACACTGGTTTGGGTTGATCCAAAAAAGTCCGTTGACCGCGCCCATGTGGCGAATTCATGTATTGCAACCAACTTAAAACCCGCCGCATGCCCCTTGCAGCTTCTCGCCGCTTCCTGCAAAGTCGCGACCTTTTTGTCCGGTGGCTCTCCATCGCTGTGCTTTGAGGTAATGATGATAAATGCAGTAATTGCCGCGGTTGGCGTGATGCTGGTGCTCAGTCTGTCCCGCGTGCATGTGGTGATCGCGCTGATTATCGGCGCTCTGGTGGGCGGCCTGACGGGTGGCTTGGGCATCGACGCCACGCTCAAGGCGTTCAATGCCGGCCTCGGTGGCGGGGCAACGGTGGCGTTGTCCTACGCCTTGCTTGGCGCTTTCGCCGTAGCGATTGCCAAGTCCGGCATGGCCCACGCGTTGGCCGACAAAGCCCTGGCCATGGTGGATCGCCAGGATGTTGCCGGTGGCTCGGCGGTCAAATGGGTCCTGATCGGTCTGCTGGGAACGGTCGCGGTCGCCTCGCAGAATATTCTGCCGATCCATATCGCCTTTATCCCGCTGTTGGTGCCGCCGCTTCTTTATGTACTGACCAAGCTGCAGCTGGACCGCCGGTTGATTGCCTGCGTCATGACCTTTGGCCTGATCACGCCCTACATGTTCCTGCCGGTGGGCTTTGGCAACATCTTCCTCAACGAGATCCTGCTGGCCAACGTCGCCCGCAGCGGCGTGGACGTCAGTGACATCAACATCACCCACGCCATGGGCATTCCGGCGCTGGGCATGGTGTTTGGCTTGGCCATGGCGTTTTTCACGTATCGCAAAAAGCGCGTGTACGACCTGAAAAAAATTGCCAGGGCTGAGCAGGTCACCACACGCTACAACCCGTTGAGCCTGCTGGTGGCGGGGCTGGCGATCGCGGCGGCGTTCGTGATTCAGCTACTGCTGGATTCGATGATCATCGGTGCCCTGGCCGGGTTCCTGATTTTCTCGGTCTCGGGGGTGGTGCGCTGGCGCGAAACCGACGACCTGTTCACCGAAGGCATGAAGATGATGGCGATGATCGGTTTCATCATGATCGCCGCCTCGGGTTTTGCCGAAGTGATGAAGGCGACGGGTGAAGTCCAGAGCCTGGTGGAAACCTCGGCGGCCTGGATCGGCCATAACAAGGGCATCGGTGCCCTGTTGATGTTGCTGGTGGGGTTGCTGGTGACCATGGGCATCGGCTCGTCGTTCTCCACGGTACCGATCCTGGCGACGATATTTGTGCCGCTGTGCCTGCAGTTGGGTTTCAGCCCGCTGGCGATCGTCTGCATCGTCGGCACCGCCGGAGCCTTGGGCGATGCCGGCTCGCCCGCTTCGGACTCGACCCTGGGCCCGACTTCCGGCCTGAACATCGATGGTCAGCATCACCACATCTGGGACACCGTGGTCCCGACCTTCATCCATTACAACCTGCCGTTGCTGGTGTTTGGCTGGGTGGCGGCGATGGTGTTGTAATCAAGGACGCAGTCGCCCCTTTCGCGAGCAAGCCCGCTCCCACAATGGCTCAGCGGTGAACACAGAAAATGTGAGCATCAGCGATCCATTGTGGGAGCGGGCTTGCTCGCGAAGAGGCTCTTTAACCCAGCGACTCTGCTGCTGACCACTCGCCCGAGCCCGTTCACCTTGTCCTACAGTTTTCCCACGTCGTGCCGTTAACACAGTTAACCACGCCATAAAACCGACAAGAGTGACCAGTATGCGCCTGAGCCTGAAGGCTAAAGTTCTGTCCTTGGCAATACTGCCTGTATTGCTGTCCGCCGTTATCATCAGCCTGACCACGGCCTTTATTCTGAAGGAACAGGCCAGTAAAGAGGTCCAGCAAACCCGTGAACGCTTGCTCAGCGACGCCAAGGCCACGCTGCAGAATTACGTAGCGGTGGGGCTGACGGCCATCAAGCCGCTATACGATGCGTCGGCGCCCGGGGACAACGCCGCGCGGGCCGAGGCGATCAAGCTGCTGTCGAACGTCGCCTACGGCAAGGACGGCTATTTCTTCGGTTACGACTCCGAAACGGTTCGCCTCTTCAAGGCCAACAGCCCCGACGGTGTGGGCAAAAACTTCAAGGACAACCGCGATCCAAACGGTGTTTATGTCAACCGTGACCTGGTGAAAGTCGCCAAGGACGGGACCCACTATCTGGAATACAGCTCCCCACTGCCCAACAGCAAGGAACTGGTGCCTAAGCTCGGTTACACCGAATACCTGCCCAAGTGGGACATGGCGGTCGGCAGCTCGGTCAACCTGGACGGCATCGAAGCCCAGGTCGCACTGGTGGAAGCCAAGGTTCAAGAACGTTTGCAAGGCGTTCTGCTGAGCATTGTGGGTATTGCTGTCGTGGTATTGCTGTTGATTGCGGTGGTGGGCATGTTGCTGGCCAATGCCATCCTGCGGCCGCTGCACCTGATGAAAGACAACCTCGATGATATCGCGGCGGGCGAGGGTGACCTGACCCGCCGCCTGGCGATCACCAGTCAGGACGAACTCGGCCAACTGGCCGGCTCGTTCAACCGTTTTGTCGACAAGATCCACGGTCTGGTCCGGCAGATCACCGAAATGACCTCGCAACTGACTGGGCTGGTGGCGCAAGTTTCCGAACAGGCACAGCGCTCCGAGCAGGCCATGGAACGTCAGCGTCACGAAACCGACCAGGTTGCCACGGCGATCAACGAAATGTCTTCGGCGGCCCAGGAAGTGGCTCGCAGTGCCCAGGGTGCTGCCGTTGCTGCTCAGCAGACCGACGAAGAGGGTCAGTCCGCCAAGCGTGTAGTAGCCGGCAGCATCCAGCAGATTCATGCACTGGTGAACGATATTCGCAGCAGCGGCGTGTCCCTGGACAGCTTGCAGCAGGACGTGGCTTCGATTGTCAGCGTGCTGGGAGTGATTCGCTCGATCGCCGAGCAGACCAACCTGTTGGCACTGAACGCCGCCATCGAGGCCGCTCGTGCCGGGGAAGCGGGTCGCGGTTTTGCCGTGGTGGCTGATGAAGTCCGGGCCCTGGCCAGCCGGACCCAGCAAAGTACCCAGGAAATCCAGGGCATGATTGATCGCCTGCAATCGGGCACCCACGCGGCGGTGGAAGCGATGCGTCGCTCCAGCGAAGCGGGCGAAGGCACGTCGGTGCAGGCCAACGAGGCCGGGGCGTCCCTGGACACCATGGCGCAGTTGATCGGCACCATCAACTCGATGAACGCCCAGATTGCCAGCGCCGCTGAAGAGCAGACCGCCGTGGCCGAGGAAATCAACCGCAGCGTGCACCAGATCGCCGTGGCGGTGGACAGTGTCGCCGACGAAACCCAACTCGGCGCCCAGACCTCCCGCAGCCTGGCCGATCTGGGTCAGCGCCTGGGCAAATTGGTGGGGCAGTTCCGGATCTGACGTTCAGGAGCTGCCGAAGGCTGCGATCTTTTGCTCTCGATCCAGATGTTTTCACCTGGGCAACCGGGTCTTATCGAGAAAGAAGGATCGCAGCCTTCGGCAGTTCCTGCCGAGGGCTGAAAGCCTGTTAGTTCGCAAACCCTGCATTGACCGCGAAATCTCTGTGGGAGCGGGCTTGCTCGCGAATGCAGTGTGTCAGGCGTGAATGTATTGGCTGACACACCGCATTCGCGAGCAAGCCCGCTCCCACATGTATTGGGTGGTGTCTGATTATTTGACCCTGTCCCTTACGCCTGGCGCACATCACGCATCAATAACCCAAACCGCAAATCCACCGCATCCGGAATCGGCACGTACACCACATGCCCGTCTCCCGGTGCCACGTCGATGCCCTGGCCGTTGACGTTCTGCAACTGATGCAGATCGAAGTGAAAGTTACCCTTGGGCGTCATCAATTCCATGTGATCGCCCAGGCCAAAGCGGTTCTTGACCCGGACTTCGGCCAGACGCTCGCGCCGCTGGCCGGTCAGTTCGCCGACGAACTGCTGGCGCTCCGACACCGAACTGCCGCTCTGGTAGTTTTGGTACTCATCATGCACATGCCGGCGTAGGAAACCCTCGGTGTAGCCGCGCTGGGCCAGGGATTCGAGATCGGTCATCAGGCTGCGGTCAAACTCCCGGCCGGCCACGGCATCGTCGATTGCCCGACGATACACCTGGGTGGTGCGGGCGCAATAAAAGTGCGACTTGGTCCGGCCTTCGATCTTCAAGGAGTGCACGCCCATGCGGGCAAGCCGTTCCACGTGTTGCACGGCCCGCAGATCCTTGGCGTTCATGATGTAGGTGCCGTGCTCGTCCTCGAAGGCCGGCATCGATTCTTCCGGGCGGTTCGCTTCCTGAAGCAGGAACACCTGGTCGGTGGGCGCGCCGAGGCCCAGGGTCGGTTCGGCTGGCCAGGTTTGCACGATATCGCCGACGACGTTTTCCTGCGCCGGTTGCGCCGAATACTTCCAGCGACAGGCGTTGGTGCAACTGCCCTGGTTGGCGTCGCGCCGGTTCAGGTAGCCCGACAGCAGGCAGCGCCCGGAATAGGCCATGCACAGAGCCCCGTGGACGAACACCTCCAGCTCCATGGCCGGCACCTGCTCACGGATTTCAGCGATTTCCTCCAGGGACAACTCTCGGGACAGGATGATGCGGCTCAAGCCCTGTTGTTGCCAGAACTCGACGCTTGCCCAGTTCACCGTGTTGGCCTGCACCGACAGATGAATCGGCATCTGTGGGAAATGTCGGCGCACCAGCATGATCAGCCCGGGGTCGGACATGATCAGTGCGTCCGGCGCCATGGCAATCACAGGTTCCAGGTCTTTGAGGAAGGTACGCAGCTTGGCGTTGTGGGGCGCGATGTTCACCACCACATAAAAGCGCTTGCCCATGGCCTGGGCTTCGCCAATGCCCAAGGCCAGGTTGGCGTGGTCGAACTCGTTGTTACGCACACGCAGGCTGTAGCGCGGTTGGCCGGCGTACACCGCGTCGGCGCCGTAGGCGAAGGCATAGCGCATGTTTTTCAGGGTGCCGGCGGGGGCGAGCAGTTCGGGAGCAGCGAAGGGCATGGTGGCGTCGGATCGCAAAAAGTGGTGAGGGTACGCCACGATCGGTCAAGCGCAATTGACCTGGATCAACTCAAGCGTGCAAAGGCGAAGGCACTCCGGCGAATCCTGGCTGACTAACGTTTATTGCGCCAAGGATATGGAAAACAAATGAACCGAAAGAGCCTGCAAGACAAATCCCAGATGCTGATGTTGATTCTGGTCACCATCGCTTTCATCTGGATCCTCCTGCCGTTTTACGGCGCGGTATTCTGGGCAGTGATCCTGGGGATCGTCTTTGCGCCGATGCAGCGCCGCCTGCAATTGAAACTCGGCTGGCAGCGCAACCTCACTTCGCTGCTCACTCTGAGTATCTGCGTGGTGATTGCGATCTTGCCGGTGATCGTCATCAGCACGTTGCTGGTCCAGGAAGGAGCGGCGCTCTACAAGAGCCTGGAAAGCGGGGAGTTGGACATCGCCGATTATTTGGCCCGCTTCCGTGATGCCTTGCCGCCCTACTTCCAGAACCTGCTCGACCGTTTCGGCCTGGGTAACCTGGACGGACTGAGAGAGAGGATCGTCAAAGGTGCGATGCAAGGCAGCGAGTTTTTCGCCACCCAGGCCTTCAGCTTCGGCCAGGGCACGTTTCAGTTCCTGGTGAGCTTCTTTGTCATGATTTATCTGTTGTTCTTCTTCCTGCGTGACGGCCCTGAGCTGGTGCGTAAGGTTCGTACCGCCGTTCCCTTGGCGGAGTACCAGAAACGTCGCCTGCAGTTGAAGTTCAATCGGGTGGTGCGCGCAACGGTAAAGGGCAACCTGCTGGTGGCCATTACCCAGGGGGCGCTGGGTGGGCTGATTTTCTGGGTCCTGGGGATTCCGACGGTATTGCTCTGGGGGGTGCTGATGGCTTTCCTGTCGCTGCTGCCGGCCGTGGGCGCGGGTCTTGTCTGGGCGCCGGTGGCCTTGTACTTCCTGCTGTCAGGGGCCATTTGGCAGGGTGTGGTGCTGACGCTGTTCGGGATATTCGTGATTGGTCTGGTGGACAATTTCCTGCGTCCGATCCTGGTGGGCAAGGATACGAAGATGCCGGACTACATGGTGCTGGTCTCGACGTTGGGCGGGCTGGCGATATTCGGCTTGAACGGATTCGTCATCGGCCCGCTGATTGCCGCGCTGTTCATGTCGTGTTGGGCGCTATTCGTCGAAAGCAAGCCGCGGGTGCGATTGCCCTAGGCTGTCAGCAGATAAGGGCCGATGCGTTGTGACAGGGCCTGGGCGGCGGGCAGTGACGTCAGCGGACCGCTGATGGTGATGCCGTCCTGCACCAGATACCAGCAGGCCAACAGACCACGCTCCCTGAGCGGGGCGGGTACGGCGCTGCCAATGACAGACATGATTTGAACCTTGGGCATGGGAACCTCCTTCAATCGATGGGGGTTACCTTACGACTCAGCAGGGGGGAGGAAAAATCAACTGCTTCAATAGTAGGAATCGATGCCGCTCAATCGACGACCAGATCGAGCATGTGCACCACTTCCTGCTCGTTGAGCAGGCCCTTGCGCACCAGGTTCTGCGTCAGCAGTGAAAGGAACTTGGCGCTGCGGTGGCCTTCCAGATGCTTGAGTTCAGTCAACGCGGTGTACACCTTGCTGGAGGTGCACAGGTCATTGTTGCGGTGAGGGTTTTGCGTGGGCATGCCTTCGTCCTTGTTGTTGTGGAGATGTTGTTGGCGGACAACGCCAGTTTGCGACGTCCTCATGACGCACATGTGACGGTCAAGTCTGGAAAATTCAAGCAGGATTCAGACCATGATGCCTGTTCGGGCCGGGCTGATTGTTCTGGCAGCGACATCGGCAGGTCTTTTCAATCATCAGCACTTTTTTTGCCCACAAAAAAGCCCCTGAATCTTTCAATTCAGGGGCTTGATTTGCTGCTGTCTGGCTCCACGACCTGGACTCGAACCAGGGACCCAGTGATTAACAGTCACTTGCTCTACCAACTGAGCTATCGCGGAATGACGCGTATGTTACTGATTGGAAAAGAGAAGTCAAGCTTCTCTTGCCGGCCGGCGCATTCCTCAGGTCCGTTGGCGATTAATCGGTGATTGGCGGTTACCGCAACGGCAGGAGAGGGCTACCATGGTCCCCCGGAAGTGGCTGCACGCGCTGCCGGCCATTCGCCAAGCAAAGGTTTGTGCCATGAATCATCTGTTACCGCTTCACACAGACAGCCACACCGAGGTGTGCCTATGAGCACCGCCCAGATCAGCTTGCCCAAGGGCGTGGGACCGCACGCCGAGAAACTCTACGATGCCATCACCCAGGCCAGCACCGCCGACGAACTGAACCGTGCCGGTGGCAAGGCCGAGGGGTTTGTCCTGGGGCTGGAAAGCACCAAGGCCATCAAGAGCCAGATTGCCGAGTCGTTGTATGTGATCTACGACGATGCCGCGAGTCAGCGGGCGACGGAGTTGTAGCCTCGACAATAGTGTTATGCCTGGCGCTTATGTGGCGAGGGGATTTATCCCCGCTGGGCTGCGTAGCAGCCCTGAAATCGTCTGGCGCGGTGGGGCAGGTTGATTGAGTCGATCTGCTTGGGGGCTGCTTCGCAGCCCAGCGGGGATAAATCCCCTCGCCACAGGTTAGGGGTATGCCTGACTGATAGGCATGCTCAAAAAAACGGGAAACCCAATGGCTTCCCGTTTTTCATCCGGCGCCGAAGGTTCAGATCACCTGAACAATGGCCTTGGTCACCGCATCGATGTTGTTCTGGTTCAGCGCGGCCACGCAGATGCGGCCGGTGTCCAGGGCATAGATGCCGAATTCATTGCGCAAGCGGGTCACTTGTTCAACGGTCAGGCCGGAGTAGGAAAACATCCCGCGCTGGCGTGCGACGAAGCTGAAATCCCGCTGCGGAGCGGCTTTAGCCAGCATGTCCACCATCTGGTTACGCATGCCGCGAATCCGCAGGCGCATTTCGGCCAGTTCCGCTTCCCACTGGGCCCGCAGTTCCGGGCTGTTGAGCACGGCCGCGACAATGCTGGCGCCGTGGGTCGGCGGGTTGGAGTAGTTGGTGCGGATCACACGCTTGACCTGGGACAGTACCCGGGCACTTTCCTCTTTCGACTCGCTGACGATCGACAGGGCGCCAACGCGCTCGCCGTACAGCGAGAACGATTTGGAGAACGAACTGGAGGCAAAGAAAGTCAGGCCCGACTCGGCGAACAGGCGCACAGCGGCGGCGTCTTCGTCGATCCCGTCGCCAAAGCCCTGATAAGCCATGTCCAAAAATGGAACGTGGTTCTTGGCTTTGACCACGGCCAGGACGTTTTTCCAGTCCTCGGGGCTCAGGTCCACGCCGGTGGGGTTATGGCAGCAAGCGTGCAGCACGACGATCGAGCGGTCGGGCAGGGCGTTGAGGTCTTCCAGCAGGCCGCTGCGGTTCACGTCATGGGTGGCGGCGTCGTAGTAGCGGTAGTTCTGCACCGGGAAACCGGCGGTTTCGAACAGCGCGCGGTGGTTTTCCCAGCTTGGATCGCTGATGGCCACGACAGCGTCAGGCAGCAGTTGCTTGAGGAAGTCGGCACCAATCTTCAGTGCGCCGGTGCCGCCCACGGCCTGGGTGGTGATGACGCGGCCGGAGGCGATCAATGGACTGTCTTTGCCGAACAACAAGGTCTGGACCGCCTGGTCGTAGGCCGCAATGCCGTCGATTGGCAGGTAACCACGGGAAACGTGTTGGGCCACGCGGATCGTCTCGGCTTCGACAACGGCGCGCAGAAGTGGAATACGCCCCTCCTCGTTGCAGTAAACACCCACGCCCAGATTGACCTTATTGGTACGGGTGTCGGCGTTGAATGCTTCGTTGAGGCCCAGGATGGGGTCGCGTGGTGCCAATTCGACAGCGGAAAACAGGCTCATTATTGCGCGGCTCTGAATGGAGTGTGAGGGGACGTGTAGCGCTCCAGCCGAATGCACTAGAGCGGTGCACAAACGGGGAGCTAGTATAGAGGCCATCACCGGGCGCGGCGACAGGCGATTCGGTTTTTAAGGCAAGTATTTTCGTTTTTTTTCGACCGTTAGTCCCCTGGCGGCGTCAAAGACTTCAAGGCGTGTAGGACGTTCGTCTTGAAAGCGAAGGCATTCACCTCCACATTGTACGAATCCCAGTTTTTTCCTCGGGCGACATCAGTCGTTTCGGTCTTTCTCGTTCCTGTTGGCTGGCCGACAGGGGTGAATCCAGAGGTTATGTCATGTCTGAATTCCAGCTAGTCACCCGATTCCAGCCCGCCGGCGACCAGCCCGAAGCCATTCGCCTGATGGTCGAAGGCATCGAGGCCGGGCTGGCGCACCAGACGCTGCTCGGTGTGACCGGCTCGGGCAAGACTTTCAGCATTGCCAACGTGATTGCCCAGGTGCAGCGCCCGACCCTGGTGCTGGCACCGAACAAGACCCTGGCGGCGCAGCTGTATGGCGAGTTCAAGGCGTTTTTCCCCAATAACGCGGTGGAGTACTTCGTCTCCTATTACGACTACTACCAACCCGAGGCCTACGTACCGTCCTCGGACACCTTCATCGAGAAGGATGCTTCGATCAATGATCACATCGAGCAGATGCGGCTCTCGGCCACCAAGGCATTGCTCGAACGCAAGGACGCGATCATCGTCACCACGGTGTCGTGCATCTACGGTCTGGGTAGCCCGGAAACGTACCTGAAGATGGTCTTGCACGTTGATCGCGGCGACAAGCTCGACCAGCGAGCCTTGCTGCGCCGCCTGGCGGACCTGCAATACACCCGCAACGACATGGATTTCGCCCGGGCAACGTTCCGGGTCCGTGGCGATGTGATCGACATCTACCCGGCCGAATCGGACCTGGAGGCGATCCGCATCGAGCTGTTCGATGACGAAGTGGAGAGTCTTTCGGCGTTCGATCCGCTGACCGGCGAGGTGATCCGCAAGCTGCCGCGCTTCACCTTCTACCCCAAGAGCCACTACGTGACGCCCCGGGAAACCCTGCTGGACGCTATCGAGGGGATCAAGGTTGAATTGCAGGAGCGCCTGGAATACTTGCGGTCGAACAACAAGCTGGTGGAAGCCCAGCGGCTGGAGCAGCGGACCCGTTTCGACCTGGAGATGATCCTGGAGCTGGGTTACTGCAACGGCATCGAAAACTACTCGCGCTACCTGTCGGGTCGCCCGGCGGGCGCGCCACCGCCTACGTTGTATGACTATCTGCCGGCCGATGCCTTGCTGGTGATCGACGAATCCCACGTCAGCGTGCCCCAGGTCGGCGCCATGTACAAAGGCGACCGCTCCCGCAAGGAAACCCTGGTGGAATACGGTTTCCGCCTGCCCTCGGCGCTGGATAACCGGCCGATGCGCTTTGATGAATGGGAAAGTGTGAGTCCGCAGACGATTTTCGTCTCCGCCACCCCAGGCAACTACGAGGCCGAGCATGCCGGCCGGGTGGTCGAACAGGTGGTGCGGCCCACCGGGCTGGTCGATCCACAGGTTGAGGTGCGCCCGGCGCTGACTCAGGTTGATGATCTGCTCTCGGAAATCTCCAAGCGTGTGGCAGTGGAGGAGCGGGTGCTGGTCACCACGCTGACCAAGCGCATGGCCGAAGACCTGACCGATTATCTCGCTGACCACGGTGTGCGGGTGCGCTACCTGCACTCGGACATCGACACGGTGGAGCGGGTCGAAATCATCCGTGACCTGCGTCTGGGCACGTTCGACGTGCTGGTGGGGATCAACCTGCTGCGCGAAGGCCTGGACATGCCGGAGGTGTCACTGGTGGCGATCCTGGACGCCGACAAGGAAGGTTTCCTGCGCTCCGAGCGTTCGCTGATCCAGACCATCGGTCGGGCGGCGCGTAACCTCAACGGTCGGGCGATTCTTTATGCCGATCGCATCACCGGTTCCATGGAGCGGGCCATCGGCGAGACCGAACGTCGTCGCGATAAACAGATTGCCTTCAACCTGGCCAACGGCATCACGCCCAAAGGGGTGTTCAAGGACGTCGCCGACATCATGGAAGGCGCCACCGTGCCCGGTTCGCGCAGCAAGAAGCGCAAGGGCATGGCCAAGGCCGCCGAAGAGAGCGCCCGTTACGAAGCCGAACTGCGCTCGCCGAGCGAAATCAGCAAGCGTATTCGCCAGTTGGAAGAGAAAATGTACCAACTGGCCCGGGACCTGGAGTTCGAAGCCGCGGCGCAGTTGCGTGACGAGATTGGCAAGCTGCGCGAGCGGTTGCTGACTGTCTGAAACTTGTAGGGGCTTCGAAGGCCTCTTCGCGAGCAAGCCCGCTCCCACAGTTGACCGAGTTGCTCAGGCTTTACGCGATCTACCGTGGGAGCGGGCTTGCTCGCGAATGGAGCGACTCGGTCTGACCGGTGCCACACAAATCCCCCTCTCACTGGAGCCCGCCCACCATCGCCTGTTACCATTCGCCCTCTGTTTCATCTTCGCTTTTATATTCTTTCCGAGACATGCCATGACCACCGTCCGCACCCGCATCGCGCCTTCGCCCACTGGCGATCCCCATGTCGGCACCGCTTACATCGCTTTGTTCAACTATTGCTTTGCCAAGCAGCACGGCGGTGAGTTCATCCTGCGGATCGAGGACACGGATCAGTTGCGTTCGACTCGCGAGTCCGAACAGCAGATTTTCGACGCCTTGCGCTGGCTGGGTATCGACTGGAGCGAAGGCCCGGACGTTGGCGGCCCGCACGGTCCGTACCGCCAGAGCGAGCGCGGCGATATCTACAAGCAATATTGCCAGCAACTGGTAGACATGGGTCACGCCTTCCCGTGCTTCTGCACCGCCGAAGAACTGGACCAGATGCGCGCCGAGCAGATGGCTCGCGGCGAAACCCCGCGTTACGACGGCCGCGCGCTGCTGTTGTCCAAGGAAGAAGTCGCCCGTCGCCTGGCCGCTGGCGAGCCCCATGTGATCCGCATGAAGGTGCCGACCGAAGGCGTCTGCGTGGTGCCGGACATGTTGCGTGGCGATGTCGAGATCCCGTGGGATCGCATGGACATGCAAGTGCTGATGAAGACCGATGGCCTGCCGACGTATTTCCTGGCGAACGTGGTCGACGATCACCTGATGGGCATCACCCACGTCCTGCGCGGTGAAGAGTGGCTGCCGTCGGCGCCGAAACTGATCCTGCTCTACGAATACTTCGGCTGGGAACAACCGCAGCTGTGCTACATGCCGTTGCTGCGTAACCCTGACAAGAGCAAATTGTCCAAGCGCAAGAACCCGACTTCGGTGACTTTCTATGAGCGCATGGGCTTCATGCCTGAGGCGATGCTCAACTACCTGGGGCGCATGGGCTGGTCGATGCCGGATGAGCGCGAGAAATTCTCGCTGCAGGAAATGGTCGAGCATTTCGACCTGTCGCGGGTGTCGTTGGGTGGCCCGATCTTCGATGTCGAGAAACTCTCGTGGCTCAATGGTCAGTGGTTGCGTGACCTGCCGGTAGAGGAGTTTGCTGCGCGAGTACAGCAGTGGGCATTCAACCCCGAGTACATGATGAAAATCGCTCCCCATGTGCAGGGCAGGGTGGAGACGTTCAGCCAGATTGCCCCACTGGCCGGCTTCTTCTTTGCTGGCGGCGTGACTCCGGATGCCAAGCTGTTCGAGTCCAAGAAACTTTCCGGTGATCAGGTGCGCCAGTTGATGCAATTGATCCTGTGGAAACTCGAAAGTCTGCGTCAGTGGGAAAAGGACAGCATCACCGCGACCATCCAGGCTGTGGTCGACTCGCTGGAGCTGAAACTGCGTGATGCCATGCCGTTGATGTTCGCCGCCATTACTGGCCAGGCCAGCTCGGTGTCGGTGCTCGATGCCATGGAGATCCTCGGCCCGGACCTGACCCGTTTCCGTCTGCGCCAGGCCATCGATCTGCTCGGTGGTGTGTCGAAGAAGGAGAACAAGGAGTGGGAAAAACTGCTGGGCGCGATTGCCTAATGGCCCCGTAGGAGCTGTCGAGCGAAGCGAGGCTGCGATCTTTTTATCATTGGCTTGAGATTCAGTTGGCTGGGGAAAGATCGCAGCCTCGCTTCGCTCGTCAGCGCCTACGAAACAGGCGAAGTCCCAGTTTTACGGGGGAAGGTGGTAAGTGATTGTTATCCCGGCAAAAAACTTTCAAATTTGTTGAAAATAAATTTGACAGCCCTCTGATACGCCCTTAAGATTCGCCCCGTCCTCAGCGATGAGGGGCTATAGCTCAGCTGGGAGAGCGCTTGCATGGCATGCAAGAGGTCGACGGTTCGATCCCGTCTAGCTCCACCAATTTACACTTCAAGACCTGGCCACACCGGCCTTGAAGCGATCAACACTCAGCGTTGATCAGTTGTATAGAAGGGTTTGCGTCCCCTTCGTCTAGTGGCCTAGGACACCGCCCTTTCACGGCGGTAACAGGGGTTCGAGTCCCCTAGGGGACGCCAGTTTTACAGAAGTGATGTTGCAAAATGTCGCTCCGCCGCGAGGCGAAAAATCCGGGGCTATAGCTCAGCTGGGAGAGCGCTTGCATGGCATGCAAGAGGTCGACGGTTCGATCCCGTCTAGCTCCACCAATTACAGGTTCAAGGTTTGGCAACAGCGGCCTTGAATCGATCAGTTCTCAGCGCTGATCACGTCAGAAGGTTTGTGTCCCCTTCGTCTAGTGGCCTAGGACACCGCCCTTTCACGGCGGTAACAGGGGTTCGAGTCCCCTAGGGGACGCCACGATTACCCGCTCTGCGGGATTTTATAAGGGTCATTCAATTCTTGAATGGCCCTTTTGTTTGTCTGGCGTTCGGCCAATCTTCAATTCCTTTAACGATGCTTCTGACCAGCGGTCAAAATTTCCGCTTGCGGAAAATTATTACATGGATAATATTTCAGTCGTAATATTTGGAGGTGGCGATGAGCGATAAAAAAGCACAGACCCGTGAACGCATTCTCAAGGCGGCCAGCGATGCGCTGATTCTGCGTGGCCCGGCGGAGCCGAGCGTGGGCGAAGTGATGGGCGCAGCCGGGCTGACGGTAGGCGGTTTTTACGCCCACTTCGAAAGCAAGGATGCCTTGATGCTGGAGGCGTTCAAGCAGTTGCTCAGTCGGCGTCGCCGCTTGATCGCCGACATGGATACCGAACTGACGGGTGAAGAGCGGCGTGCTTTGGTTGCGGCGTTCTATCTGTCGCGCAAGCACCGCGACTCCACCGAGCAGGCCTGTCCGATTCCGGCGTCAGTGGGTGAACTGGGTCGGCTGCCGGACGAGTTTCGTGCAGTGCTCAATGAGCACATAGAACTGTTGGTCGCCCAGTTGGCGGCCAGCCCGGAGGATGCCGACAAGGCCTTGGCCGACGTCGCCTTGATGGTTGGCGGCCTGGCCCTGGCGCGGGCGTTGGGCCCGGGCGACTTGTCGGACCGTTTGCTGCGCGCCGCCAAGTCGGCAGTGCGATGAGCTAAGGCGCAAGCCCTGGAGATGAGCGATGGACAGGTTGAGCTGGATTCGTGGCGTCAATGGCACGTTGGGCCGGGTGGCTCCGCGCCTGGTGGCGAAAAAAATGCGGGCACTGTTCATGCGTCCCCGAAACCTGCCGCTACGTGACTGGGAGTTGCCTTTACTGGCGACTTCCGAGCGTATCACCCTGCGCTTCGGTCTTTCGGCCCTGCGCTGGGGCAAAGGCCCGACTGTCTTGCTGATGCACGGTTGGGAAGGGCGGCCTACTCAGTTCGCGGCGCTGATCATGGCGCTGGTGGATGCCGGTTACACGGTGGTAGCGCTGGACGGTCCGGCCCATGGTCGTTCTCCTGGCCGCGAAGCGAATGTCTTGCTGTTTGCCAGGGCCATGCTCGAAGCGGCGGCGGAGTTGCCCCCGCTGCAAGCCGTGATCGGGCACTCCATGGGGGGCGCCAGTGCCATGCTCGCGGTTCAGTTGGGGTTGCGGACCGAGACTCTGGTCAGCATTGCAGCGCCTGCGCGTATTCTTGGCGTGCTGCGTGGGTTCGCCCGGATGATGGGGCTGCCGCCCCAGGCGCGATCGGCCTTCATTCGCCAAGTGGAAAACGATGTGGGCATGCCGGCTTCGAGGATGGATGTAGCCCATTACCAGCTGGACGTGCCCGGGCTGATTGTCCATGCCGAGGACGACACCTTCGTTTCGGTCAAGGAGTCGCAACTGATTCACGAAGCCTGGTTCGACAGCCGCTTGCTGCGCTTGCCGCAGGGCGGCCACCAGCGGGTGCTGGCCGATCCTCGCGTCATTGATGGTGTGTTATCACTGCTGGCCGGGCGCAGTCTGCAAGCGCGGCAATCGGCTTGATCCGGGGGAGCAAGGCTTGCCCGCGATGGCGGTCAAGCTCGGATCCGTTACACTGGCCCCCACCAAATTCGACCGGGAGAGGGGCATGGGCTGGGATCGGGCAACGCCGTTCATTATTGATCTTCAAGTAAATGCCGAAGACATCGACGGGCTGGGCCACGCCAACAACGCGGTGTACGTCACCTGGCTCGAGCGCTGTGCCTGGCGCCATTCCCAGCGCCTCGGGCTGGATCTGGTGGAGTATCGGCGGCTGGACCGGGCCATGGCGGTTGTGCGTCATGAGATCGATTACCTGGCGGCGGCCTACGAAGGTGACGAGCTGCAACTGGCTACCTGGATCGTCGACTGGGATCAGCGGTTGAAGATGAATCGGCATTTCCAGCTGATTCGCCCCAGCGACAACACCACGTTGCTGCGCGCCCAGACCACCTTTGTTTGCATCGAATTGTCCACTGGCAGGCCTAAGCGCATGCCGCCGGAGTTCATCGAGGGTTATGGTCCTGCGTTGATGACATCCGGCATCCTCATTGACTGACCCACCGCTTTCGCGAGCAAGCCCGCTCCCACAGGGATTGGCGGTGGACCCCGACTCTGTGAACGCCCCGGAGCCAGGGTGGGAGCGAGCTTGCTCGCGAAGGCGCTCCCACAGGGATTGGCGGTGGACCCCGACTCTGTGAACGCCCCGGAGCCAGGGTGGGAGCGAGCTTGCTCGCGAAGGCGATGGTAAATCCAACATCAATGCAAACTGACCCGCCGCCATCGCGAGCAAGCTCAGCTCCCACAGGGATTGGTGGTGGACTCCAATTCCGTGAACGCCCTGAAGCCAGGGTGGGAGCGGGCTTGCTCGCGAAGGCGATGGTAAATCCAACATCAATGCAAACTGACCCACCGCCATCGCGAGCAAGCTCAGCTCCCACAGGGATTGGCGGTGGACCCCCGACTCTGTGAACGCCCCGGAGCCAGGGTGGGAGCGAGCTTGCTCGCGATAGCGACGGTACATTCAGCATTTCCGCAAGCTGACCCACCGCCATCGCGAGCAAGCTCAGCTCCCACAGGGATTGGTGGGGAATTCCGATGTCATGGGCAAAATCCGGTAAACTGCCGCACGTTTTTCGTTGAGTGTGTTTTTCCATGCAAATTGCCCTGGCGCCCATGGAGGGGTTGGTTGACAACATCCTGCGGGACGTTCTGACCCGTGTTGGCGGTATCGACTGGTGCGTGACCGAGTTCATTCGCATCAATGACCGTCTGCTCACACCGGCCTATTTCCACAAGCTTGCCCCTGAGCTGCTGACCGGTGCCCGGACCGCTGCCGGCGTGCCGCTGCGGGTGCAATTGCTCGGTTCCGATCCGGTGTGCCTGGCGGAGAATGCCGCCTTGGCCTGCGAGCTGGGTTCGCAGGTTATCGACCTGAACTTCGGCTGCCCGGCCAAGACGGTGAACAAATCACGAGGCGGGGCGGTGTTGCTCAAGGAGCCGGAGCTGCTCAACGAAATTGTCGAGCACGTGCGCCGCGCGGTGCCCCGGCACATTCCCGTCACCGCCAAGATGCGCCTGGGTTTCGACAGCCCGGATGGGGCGCTGGTGTGTGCCACGGCATTGGCCGAAGGAGGAGCGGCGCATATTGTGGTGCATGCCCGGACCAAGACCGACGGCTATAAACCACCGGCCCACTGGGAGTGGATCCCGCGGGTTCAGGAAGTGGTCAAGGTGCCAGTGTTCGCCAAC
This sequence comes from Pseudomonas halotolerans, assembly GCF_039581215.1. Taxonomy (NCBI): domain Bacteria; kingdom Pseudomonadati; phylum Pseudomonadota; class Gammaproteobacteria; order Pseudomonadales; family Pseudomonadaceae; genus Pseudomonas; species Pseudomonas halotolerans. The sequence continues at coordinate 24,806 of NZ_JBCNTJ010000018.1, read as the reverse complement.
GGCGATATCTGGAGCGTAGAAGACTGGCGTCGGTGCCGCGAGATCAGCGGCGTGGAAGACATCATGCTTGGCCGCGGCCTCGTTTCCCGTCCTGATCTGGCCCGGCAGATCGCTGCGGCCAGGGCCGGGGAAGAGGTGATCGAGCTGTCCTGGGCCGAGTTACAACCCATGCTCCAGGACTTCTGGGTGCAGGTGGTCGAGCAATTGACCCCACGCCAGGCGCCCGGCCGATTGAAGCAGTGGCTGGCGATGCTGACCCGTAATTACCCCGAAGCGGTGGAACTGTTTACCGCCCTGCGCCGGGAAACCGACTTGGACGCGGTAAGCCATTTGCTCGGTGTGCAGCGCACCGAAGCGGCCTGAAAAAAATTTCAAAACAACCTCTTGAAAAGTTTTTGGCGGTCCCTAGATAGGGATTACGCGATGCCGAATTCGGGTCGCGGAGACAAAAAAACTTGCTGAACTTTTCAGGAGATTTGAATCATGAGTACTGCATTTTCTCTGGCCCCTCTGTTCCGTTCCTCGGTGGGCTTCGACCGTTTCAACGATCTGTTCGAAACCGCCTTGCGCAACGAACCGGGCAGCAGCTATCCACCCTATAACGTGGAAAAACATGGCGATGACGAGTATCGCATCGTGGTTGCCGCCGCCGGGTTCCAGGAAGAAGACCTGGACCTGCAAGTGGAAAAAGGTGTGCTGACCATCAGCGGCGGTAAGCGCGAGGCGAGCAACGACAGCGTGACCTACCTGCACCAGGGTATCGCCCAGCGTGCGTTCAAGCTGTCCTTCCGGTTGGCCGATCATATCGAGATCAAATCCGCCGGCCTGAGCAACGGTCTGTTGAGCATCGACCTGTTGCGAGTAATCCCGGAAGAGGCGAAAGCCAAGCGCATCCCCATCAACGGGGCGCAGCAACAACCCGCGCTGCAAAACTGATGCATCGCAACTGAAGAAGGGCGCCCAATGGCGCCCTTCTTCATTGGGGTATTACGGTGTGAAGATTCCATTGTGGCGAGGGGATTTATCCCCGTTGGGCTGCGAAGCGGCCCCAAAAACCAGCCGCCTCGGTATGTCAGGCGGGTCAGTGTCGTTCAATTTCTTTGGGGCTGCTGCGCAGCCCAACGGGGATAAATCCCCTCGCCACAGTGTCATTCCACAAGGGTTTGTTCCATAGCGCTATTACGGCAACAACCGCTCAAACCCCTCCAGCGGCAACGGCCGACTGTGAAGGTAGCCTTGATACAAATGGCAACCCAGCCCCTGCAGGAAGCTCAGTTGCTCCGGCGTCTCGACACCTTCGGCAATCACCTCCAGCTCAAGGCTACGGGCCATGGCAACGATGGCGCGGATGATTTCAGTATCGTTGGGGTCGCTGGTGGCGTCACGCACGAATGACTGATCGATTTTCAGGGTGTCCACCGGCAGGCGTTTGAGATAGGTCAGCGACGAATAACCGGTCCCGAAATCGTCCATGGCGAAGCTCACCCCCAATTTTTTCAGGCGACGCATCTTGGCGATGGTGTCATCCAGATTCTGGATCACGATGCCCTCGGTGATTTCCAGCTTGAGCATGGCGTTAGGCAGGCCATAGGTGGCGAGGCAGCTTTCGATGCGCTCGACGAAGTCGCTCTGGCGGAACTGCCGTGGGCTGATATTCACGCACAGGCTGAATTGCAGCGGATCGACCTTGCCCTTGGCGATCAGTTGTTTGAAGCCGTTGCAGGCCTCCTCGAGGATCCAGGTTCCGACTTCCAGGATCAGCCCGCTGTCCTCCAGCACTTTGATGAATTCATTCGGCGACTGGGCGCCCAATTCGGGGTGATGCCAGCGCACCAGCGTCTCGGCGCCGATGATGCGGTTGTCCCGGGCGTCGACCTGGGGTTGGAAATGCACGCTGAACTCGCCTCGGGCCAAGGCCTGGCGCAGGTCGGTCTCCATGCGCAGCCGTTCGCTGGCGGCTTTTTGCATGGTGGTATGGAACATCTGTGAAGTGTTGCGCCCCGAGTCCTTGGCGCGGTACAGCGCAATGTCGGCGCGCTTGAGCAGGTCGGTCGGGGTGGAGCCGTGGTCGGGGATCAGCGCCATGCCGATACTCGGCGTGACCTGCAACCGTTGGCCATCGAGAAACATCGGCTCCGACAGTAATTCGCGCAGGGTGTCGGCCAGGTTCTGGACCTGTTGGCTCACTGCGTTGCGGGTGCCTTCCAGGCCGCTGAGCAGCACCACGAATTCGTCGCCGCCCAGCCTCGCCACGGTGTCTTCCAGGCGCACGCTGGCTTCCAGGCGCGCTGTGATGATTTTCAGCACCGTGTCGCCCACCGGGTGACCCAGGGAGTCGTTGATGTGCTTGAAGTGGTCCAGGTCCAGAAACAGCAGGGCGCCCCTCAGGTTATGCCGCTTGAGCAAGGCGATCTGCTGGCTCAGCCGATCCATCAGCAAGGCGCGGTTGGGCAGGTTGGTCAGCGGATCGTGATAGGCCAGATGGCGGATCTGTGCTTCGGCATTGCGCAGCAGGCTCACGTCCCGGGCAGTCAGCAACAGGCAGGCTGTTTCATTGAGCATGATGGGTTCGACCGAGACCTCCACCGTGAGGATCTCTCCGCGTTTGTTGCGCCCGAGCATTTCCTGGTGGTGCACCCGGCCCTTGAGTTCCAGTTCGGTCAGCAGCGCCATGCGTTGTTTTTCTTCGGCCCAGATACCCACCTCGTAGACCGTGTGCCCGATCACTTCGTCGGCGCGGTAACCGGTCAGGCGGCAGAAGCCGTCATTGACTTCGAGGTAGCGACCGCTGTCGCGTTCGGTGATGGTGATGGCGTCAGGGCTGGAATGAAAAGCCTTGGCGAATTTCTCTTCGCTGGCCTTGAGGGCCGCTTCGGAGCGCTGTTGCTGGGAGATGTCCCGCAGGGTGGTGACGATGCAGGGCTGGTTGCCGACATTGATCTGACGACTGGAAATGACGCATGTCAGCGGCTGGCCGTTTTTATGGTGGACGACGACGGCCACGTTGTTCAGGGAGCGCTCGCGGATCACTCTTTCAATGCGTTGCAGGCTGCTCCCCGAGGCATCCCACAGGCCGATTTCGTCGGCGCTCAGGCCGATCACATCGGCGGCTGACCAGCCAAAGGTCTGGGTGAAGCTGGAGTTGATTTCAAGGAACCGGCCGCTGTCCTGATGAGTGACGCAGATCGGATCGGGGCTGACTTGAAACAGCGTGGCGAACTTCTCTTCCGATGCCGCCAGGCTCTGTTCGCGTTCCACCTGGTCAGTGATATCCAGCAAGGTGCCGGCCATGCGCAACGGGCTGCCATCGTCGTTACGATAGAGGCGTGCGCGGCTCTCCAGGTAGCGGGAGCTACCGTCCGGCATTTGTACGCGGTAGGTCAGTTGATAATTCCCCGCCGGACCTTCCCGCAGGCTGCGGTAGGCGTTGCGCATGTTGTTGCGTTCGTCATCGGGCACCCCTTCGAAAAAAGCATCGAACGACTCGTGGAACGGTTTGGGCTCCAGGCCATGCAACTGCGCCGCTCGGGCCGAGCCGTAGAGCATGCCGCTGGGAATATGCCAGTCCCAAGTGCCCAATTGCGCCGAGTCGAGGGCCAGATCGAGGCGTTCCTGGCTGTCCTTGAGGGCCTGTTCGGCGAGCTTGCGTTCGGTGGTGTCGAGGAAGGTGCTCAGCAGGTAGGGCTGACCTTCCAGCTCGACCTTCTGGGCGCTGAGCAGGCCGCTGTGGATCTGACCATTGCTGGCTTGCAGCTCCACCTCCAAACTCGCTATTTCGCCATTGGCCTTGAGAGTCTCCACCAGTTTTGTCCGTTGCCCAGGGTCGACCCATAGGCCCAGTTCCAGCGTCGTACGGCCGATGATGTCGTGCAGCGGCCAGCCAAACAGACTTTCGAAATACTGGTTGGCCTCGATGATCAGCCCGTCTTCCTGGCGGGTCAGCAGCACCATGTTCGGGCATAGATGAAAAAGTGTGGCAAAGCGTTTTTCCGAGCTGCGCAGTGCCTGCTCCCGTTCGCGCTGGTGGGTGATCTCCCGGATCACTCCGATCATTCGCGGGCGGCCGTGTTTGTCGGGTAATACGCTGCCGCTGATTTCCAGCCAGTGCAGGCTGCCGTCGGGCCAGACGATGCGGTGATGCATGGCCTGTTCCAGGGGAGCACCGGCCACGGCCGCATGAAAGGCGCGGATGGCCTTTGCTCGGTCTTGGGGGAGCAACAGGTCCAGATAGTCCACATCCGCCGGCAATGGCTGACGCGGATCGAAGCCGAACAGCGCCTGGGTGCCCCGTGACCAACTGATCTGCCCGGTATCAATGTCCCACGACCAGGCTCCCAGCCGCGCGCCGTTCAAGGCGGCCAGCAACTGCGGGGCGCTGTCCCAGCTTTGCTCGGACCGTTTCGGGTCTAGCGCCTGAATGCGCGGCAGGGGCGGGAATTGGTCAGCGGATCTGGGCATTATCTCGCGAGCCTTGGGCAATTTGGGGTGTTGGGCGCAGGCGTTTCGGCTCTATAGGAGTAGCACAACCTATGCCCTTGTCCCTGGCAGATCGATTTGTGCGTCCAGTAAGGACATGAAAGCCCGTGCAGCATTCGACAGCGTCCGTTCGGTGTGCAAGATATAGCCTAGCTGGCGACTGAGCTGTATGCCCGGCAAAGGAATGCGTGCCACTTGGTCATCGAGCATGGTGCGTGGCAGGACGCTCCAGGCCAGGCCGATGGAAACCATCATTTTTATGGTTTCCAGATAATTCGTGCTCATGGCGATGTTCGGCGTCAGGCCCTGGGCTTCGAACAAGCGTTGAACAATGTGGTGGGTAAAGGTATTGCCACCGGGAAAAACCGCCGGATGCAAGGCGATGTCTGACAGGCTGACCGGGCCGTTGTCCAGCAGCGCGTGTTCCGGCGCCACCACGAAATCCAGGGGGTCGTCCCACACTGGCGTGGCGCGCACCAGCGTGTGCGGCTCCGGGGCCAAGGTAATGACTGCCAGTTCCGCCCGACCGTGGAGAATTTCTTCGTAGGCCACTTCCGAATCCAGAAACTGAATATCCAGCGCCACCTGTGGGTAGCGTCGGGTGAACGCCCTCAATATCGGGGGCAGTCGATGCAGGCCGATATGGTGGCTGGTGGCGAGCGTCAGGCGTCCGGTCACTTCACCGGTCAGGTTGGTCAGGGCGCGGCGGGTGTCATCCAGCACGTTAAGAATCTGATAGGCCCGTGGCAGAAGGGCTCTACCGGCCTCGGTCAGGCCGACTTCTCGGCCGAGCCGATCGAACAGACGCACTTTGAGTTGTTGCTCCAGCCCGGCGATACGCTTGCTGATGGCCGGCTGGGTCAGGTGCAGGCGTTCGCCGGCGCCGGAGAAACTGCCGGTCTCGGCAATGGCAATAAAGGCGTTGAGGCTGGCAAGGTCCATGGTTGTCCTGGTCGAATTCCAAATGGTTATGCAAAGCATGAAAAATATGAATTTGAGTTATTTAATGTAGCCTCATAAGATCAGCCTCACAAGCCAAGGGGTTATTGATTTCACTCAGGACCCGGGGCATAGAAACAAGCTGATGAGGAACCGTCTGATGGCCGGCAAAACGCTCTACGACAAGCTCTGGGATTCGCATTTGGTCAAGCAGCGCGACGATGGTTCGGCGCTGATCTACATCGATCGACACATCATCCACGAGGTGACTTCGCCGCAAGCCTTCGAAGGCCTGCGTCTGGCTGGACGCAAGCCGTGGCGCATCGATGCCAACATCGCGACCCCGGACCACAACGTGCCGACCACGCCGGAGCGCAAGGGCGGCATCGAAGCGATTGCCGATCAGGTCTCGCGCTTGCAGGTTCAGACCCTCGACGATAACTGCGACGAATACGGCATCGTCGAATTCAAGATGAATGATGTGCGCCAGGGCATCGTCCACGTCATCGGCCCGGAGCAGGGCGCGACCTTGCCCGGCATGACCGTGGTCTGCGGCGACTCCCACACCTCCACCCATGGCGCATTTGGCGCTTTGGCCCACGGCATCGGCACCTCCGAGGTCGAGCACGTGCTCGCCACCCAGTGCCTGGTCGCCAAGAAAATGAAAAACATGCTGGTGCGCGTCGAGGGCCAGTTGCCGTTCGGCGTGACCGCCAAGGACATCGTCCTGGCCGTGATCGGCAAGATTGGTACTGCTGGCGGTAACGGCCATGCCATCGAGTTCGCCGGCAGCGCCATCCGCGATTTGTCCGTGGAAGGGCGCATGACCATCTGCAACATGTCCATCGAAGCCGGCGCTCGTGTCGGGCTGGTGGCCGCCGATGAAAAAACCGTGGAATACGTCAAGGGTCGTCCGTTCGCCCCCAAAGGCGCCGAATGGGACATGGCGGTCGAAGCCTGGAAAGACCTGGTCTCCGACGCCGACGCCAAGTTCGACACGGTGATAGAGCTCGACGCGACCCAGATCAAGCCGCAAGTCAGTTGGGGCACTTCCCCGGAAATGGTTCTGGCCGTGGACCAGAACGTGCCCGATCCTGCCAAAGAGATGGATCTGGTCAAGCGTGACTCCATCGTCCGTGCCTTGAAGTACATGGGCTTGAGCGCCAACCAGGCGATCACCGACATTCAGCTCGATCGCGTGTTCATCGGTTCCTGCACCAACTCGCGGATCGAAGACCTGCGCGCAGCGGCGGTGATCGCCAAGGGCCGCAAAGTCGCCTCGACCATCAAACAAGCCATCGTGGTGCCAGGCTCAGGCCTGGTGAAGGCCCAGGCCGAAGCGGAAGGGCTGGACAAGATTTTCCTCGAGGCCGGTTTCGAATGGCGTGAGCCTGGGTGCTCGATGTGCCTGGCGATGAACCCGGACCGTTTGGAGTCGGGCGAGCATTGCGCCTCCACCTCCAACCGTAACTTCGAAGGCCGTCAGGGCGCCGGTGGCCGCACGCATCTGGTCAGCCCAGCCATGGCCGCGGCGGCCGCCGTCAACGGCCGTTTTGTCGACGTCCGTGAACTGATCTGAAGGAGCGCAGCATGAAAGCTTTTACCCAGCACACTGGTCTTGTCGCGCCTTTGGATCGTGCCAACGTCGACACCGACCAGATCATCCCCAAGCAGTTTTTGAAGTCCATCAAGCGCACCGGCTTCGGCCCGAACCTGTTTGACGAGTGGCGTTACCTGGACGTGGGGCAGCCGTACCAGGACAACTCCAAGCGCCCGTTGAACAAGGATTTCGTGCTCAACGCCGAACGTTACCAAGGCGCCAGCGTGTTGCTGGCCCGCGAAAACTTCGGCTGTGGTTCGAGCCGCGAGCATGCGCCATGGGCGTTGGAAGAGTACGGTTTTCGCAGCATCATCGCGCCGAGCTACGCCGACATCTTCTTCAACAACAGCTTCAAGAACGGTTTGCTGCCGATCATCCTCAGCGATGCTGAAGTGGATGAGCTGTTCCAGCAGGTCGAAGCCAACCCCGGCTATCAACTGCAGATCGACCTGGCCGCCCAGACCGTGACCCGTCCGGATGGCAAGGTGTTGAATTTCGAGATCGATGCATTCCGCAAGCACTGCCTGCTCAACGGTCTGGACGACATCGGCCTGACCTTGCAGGACGGCGAGGCGATTGCCGCGTTCGAGGCCAAGCACCGTGCGAGTCAGCCTTGGTTGTTTCGCGATGCTTGATTGATCTGAAATTGATGTAGTCAGTGCTGGCCTCTTCGCGGGCAAGCCCGCTCCCCCAGGGTGTGTGAACACCACCAATCCAATGTGGGAGCGGGCTTGCTCGCGAAGGCGGCGGTACTCACAACGGCAAGCTACAACCCAAAAGGAAGTCCCATGACCACCACCGCCCACAGTGAGGTCGTACAAAAGCAATTCGGCGAACAGGCTTCGGCCTATCTGAGCAGTGCCGTGCACGCCCAGGGCACCGAGTTCGCGCTGCTGCAGGCTGAGCTGGCAGGGCGCGGCGATGCCCGTGTGCTGGACCTGGGCTGTGGCGCCGGTCACGTGAGTTTCCATGTGGCGCCACTGGCCGGTGAAGTGGTGGCCTATGACTTGTCCCAGCAAATGCTTGACGTCGTGGCCGCTGCCGCAGTGGATCGTGGCCTGAGTAACATCACCACGGTGTGCGGCGCTGCCGAACGCCTGCCGTTCGCTGACGCTGAGTTCGACTTCGTGTTCAGCCGCTATTCGGCGCATCATTGGAGCGACCTGGGCCTGGCGTTGCGGGAAGTGCGCCGGGTGCTCAAGCCGGGTGGAGTGGCGGCGTTCATTGATGTCCTGTCACCCGGCATACCGCTGCTGGACACGTACCTGCAAAGCGTTGAGGTGCTGCGTGACACCAGCCATGTTCGCGATTATTCGGCCGGCGAGTGGTTGCGCCAGGTCAGCGAGGCGGGGTTGCATACCCGCAGCACCACGCGCCAGCGTCTGCGTCTGGAGTACCAGTCGTGGGTGGAGCGCATGCGCACCCCCGAAGTGATGCGTGGGGCGATCCGTGAGCTGCAGCGATCGATGGGTGTCGAGGTGCGTGAATATTTTGAGATTGAGGCCGATGGTTCGTTCAGTACAGACGTACTGGTGCTGTGGGCCGAGCGATAGCACTTTTCCCGGCCCGTCCAAGCGCGGGCCGACAGAGCAAACGAGGAAAACATGAGCAAGCAGATTCTGATTCTCCCAGGCGACGGCATTGGCCCGGAAATCATGGCCGAAGCGGTCAAGGTCCTGGAGCTGGCGAACGACAAGTACGGCCTGGGCTTCGAACTCAGCCACGACGTGATCGGCGGCGCGGCCATCGACAAGCATGGCGTACCCCTGGCCGATGAAACCCTGGATCGCGCCCGTGCCGCCGATGCCGTACTGCTGGGCGCCGTGGGCGGTCCGAAATGGGACAAGATCGAACGCGACATCCGTCCAGAGCGCGGCCTGCTGAAGATCCGTGCGCAACTGGGCCTGTTCGGCAATCTGCGTCCGGCGATCCTCTACCCGCAACTGGCTGACGCTTCGAGCCTGAAGCCGGAAATCGTTTCGGGCCTGGACATCCTCATCGTTCGTGAACTGACCGGCGGTATCTACTTCGGCGCCCCGCGCGGCACCCGTGAGCTGGATAATGGCGAGCGTCAGGCCTACGACACCTTGCCGTACAGCGAGAGCGAAATCCGCCGTATCGCCCGGGTCGGTTTTGACATGGCGCGGGTGCGCGGCAAAAAGCTGTGCTCGGTGGACAAGGCGAACGTCCTGGCTTCCAGCCAACTGTGGCGCGAAGTGGTCGAGCAGGTGGCCAAGGATTACCCGGACATCGAACTGAGCCACATGTACGTCGATAACGCCGCCATGCAATTGGTGCGCGCGCCCAAGCAGTTCGACGTGATCGTCACCGACAACATGTTCGGCGACATCCTGTCCGATGAAGCATCGATGCTCACCGGCTCCATCGGCATGCTGCCGTCGGCCTCCCTGGATGCCAACAACAAAGGCATGTACGAGCCGTGCCACGGTTCGGCGCCGGACATTGCCGGGCAGGGCATTGCCAACCCGCTGGCAACCATTCTGTCGGTGTCGATGATGCTGCGCTACAGCTTCAGTCTCAATGACGCGGCTGATGCCATCGAGAAGGCGGTCAGTGTGGTATTGGATCAAGGTTTGCGCACGGGCGACATCTGGTCGACCGGTTGTACCAAAGTCGGTACGCAGCAAATGGGTGATGCAGTAGTCGCCGCGTTGCGTAATCTGTAATCTTTGCGGCCCACCGCTTCGACGGTGGCCCACTTTTGTATAGGTGTAGTTGCGATGAAACGTGTAGGTCTGATCGGTTGGCGCGGCATGGTCGGTTCCGTGCTCATGCAGCGAATGCTGGAAGAGCAGGATTTCGATCTCATTGAACCGGTGTTTTTCACCACTTCCAATGTCGGTGGCCAGGGCCCGTCCGTGGGCAAGGACACCGGTGCGCTCAAGGATGCCTACAGCATTGACGAGCTCAAGACCCTCGACGTGATCCTGACCTGTCAGGGTGGCGACTACACCAGCGAAGTCTTCCCGAAACTGCGTGAAGCCGGCTGGCAGGGTTACTGGATCGACGCCGCCTCCAGCCTGCGCATGCAGGACGACGCGGTGATCATCCTCGACCCGGTGAACCGCAAGGTCATCGACCAGCAACTGGACGCGGGCACCAAGAACTACATTGGCGGCAACTGCACCGTCAGCCTGATGCTGATGGGCCTGGGCGGTCTGTTCGAAGCCGGTCTGGTGGAGTGGATGAGCGCCATGACCTATCAGGCGGCCTCCGGGGCCGGCGCGCAGAACATGCGTGAGCTGATCAAGCAAATGGGCGCCACTCACGCCGCTGTCGCCGATGACCTGGCCAACCCGGCCAGCGCCATCCTGGACATCGACCGCAAGGTCGCCGAGGCGATGCGCAGTGATGCGTACCCGACCGAGAACTTCGGCGTGCCGCTGGCCGGCAGCCTGATCCCGTGGATCGACAAGGAATTGCCGAACGGCCAGAGCCGTGAAGAGTGGAAGGCCCAGGCCGAAACCAACAAGATCCTCGGTCGCTTCAAGAGTCCGATCCCGGTGGACGGCATCTGCGTGCGTATCGGCGCCATGCGCTGCCACAGCCAGGCGCTGACCATCAAGTTGAACAAGGACGTGCCGATCGCCGACATCGAAGGGCTGATCAGCCAGCACAACCCTTGGGTCAAGCTGGTGCCGAACAACCGCGAGATCAGCATGCAGGAGCTGAGCCCGACCAAGGTCACCGGCACCTTGAACGTACCGGTGGGTCGTCTGCGCAAGTTGAACATGGGCTCGCAATTCGTCGGTGCCTTCACCGTCGGCGACCAGCTGCTGTGGGGCGCGGCCGAGCCGTTGCGTCGCATGCTGCGGATTCTGCTCGAACGTTGATCGGTCACTGCTGTGAAAGAACCCGTGCCTTGTGAGAGGTGCGGGTTTTTTTATGGAAACGGTGTCGTCCGTGACATCGCCATCGCGAGCAGGCTCGCTCCCACAGTGGATTTTCAGTGGCCGCAAAGCCTGTGGGAGCGAGCCTGCTCGCGATGGGGTCAGTACAACCACTGCAAATCTCCCTGCCAATTGCCTGCATACCCCCCACCCGGTAAAGTGCCGCTCCCCACGTTTTACCTGAGGTAGACCCATGAGCCAGTCCTTTGATATTGCCGTGATCGGCGCCACCGGTACTGTCGGCGAAACCCTTGTCCAGATTCTCGAAGAGCGTGATTTCCCGATCGGTAACCTGCACCTGCTGGCCAGCAGCGAGTCGGCGGGAAGCTCGGTGATGTTTCGCGGCAAAAATGTGCGGGTGCGCGAAGTCGACGAATTTGATTTCGGCAAAGTCCAATTGGTGTTTTTTGCCGCCGGCCCAGCGGTGACCCTGAGCTTCGCCCCGCGTGCCACGGCGGCTGGTTGCGCGCTGATTGATCTGTCCGGCGCCCTGGCGCCTGAGCAGGCGCCGCAGATCGTGCCGGAAGCCAACGCCGGGTTGCTGTCGGGTCTGAGCAAGCCGTTTCAAGTCAGCAGCCCCAGTGCGTCGGCGACCGCGTTGGCCGTGGTGCTGGCGCCGCTGCGCCAATGCCTGGAGTTGCAGCGCATCAGCCTGACCGCCAGCCTTGCTGTGTCCGCTCAGGGGCGCGCCGCCGTCAGTGAACTGGCCCGCCAGACCGCCGAGTTGCTCAATGCACGTCCCCTTGAGCCGAAATTTTTCGACCGGCAGATGGCGTTCAACCTGCTGGCTCAGGTCGGCGCCCCGGACGAGCAGGGGCATACGCTGTTGGAAAAGCGTCTGGTGCGCGAATTGCGCCAGGTGCTGAATCAGCCTTTATTAAAGATTTCCGTCACTTGCATTCAAGCCCCGGTGTTTTTTGGCGATAGCTTTAGCGTGACTGTGCAGGCAGCCAGCCCCGTCGACCTGGCGAAAGTCAACGCAGCCCTGGAGGCGGCCCCTGGCATTGAGCTGGTGGAGGCGGGTGATTACCCGACCCCGGTAGGCGATGCGGTAGGGCAGGATGTAGTCTACGTTGGACGTGTGCGCGGGGGGATCGATGACCCGGCGGAACTAAATATGTGGCTGACGTCAGATAACGTACGCAAGGGCGCGGCGCTCAATGCTGTGCAAGTGGCTGAGTTGTTGATAAAAGACCTGCTGTAAAAGATACTTGGCAACAATTTGTCGAATGATTCTAGCTGGGCGCTATGCTTGGCCAGAGTGCTGAAGGCGAACCTCCCTCTCGGGGTTTTCCCCGGGCATGAGTGAAACGATCGCGCGCGCCGTCGCTTCGGGGTGGCGCGCAATGCCTTACGGCAGCGGCATCAACACCTTCTCGCTGGCCGAGGAATGTTCAAACAAAGGAAGAGGCTATGGTTCAAGTTCGCAAACTGGTGTTAGCAATAGCGGCCGCCTCGGCGCTGTCCTCCGGTATGGCGCAAGCGCTCGGGCTCGGGGAATTGACCCTGAAGTCGCCGCCGAACCAGCCTCTGGTCGCCGAGATCGAGCTGCTCGACGTCCAGCAATTGACGGCCGCCGAAGTCGTGCCGAGCCTGGCTTCGCCGGAGGAGTTTGCCAAGGCCGGGATCGACCGCCAGGCCTTTCTCAATGACCTGACCTTCACCCCGGTGATCAATGCCAATGGCAAGAGCGTCCTGCGGGTGACGTCCAGTCAGCCGCTGTCGGAGCCAATGGTCAAGTTCCTGGTGCAGGTGATGTGGCCCAATGGCCGCCTGCTGCGCGACTACAGCGTGTTGATCGACCCTTCCAAATTCTCCCCCCAGGCGGCTGACGCCGCCCGGACGAAGCCGTCCCAGGTCGTCTCCACGCCGGTGACGGGCGCCACCAAGGCCTCCCAATACACCACCACGCCGCGCGATACCCTTTGGGAAATTGCCGCCAAGGCACGCAACGGCGGGTCGATCCAACAAACCATGCTGGCGATTCAGGCGTTGAACCCGGACGCATTCATCAACGGCAACATCAACCTGCTCAAGACCGGCCAGGTACTGCGGCTGCCGGACCCGGTGCAAAGCACCGCGTTGCCGCAACCCCAGGCCATTGCTGAAGTGGCTGCGCAGAATGCCGCCTGGCGCCAGGGGCGGCGGGGCGTTGCGCGTTCCGGCCAGCAGCAGTTGGACGGGACCAAGCGAGGTGGCAGCGAAGCCGCACCGGCCCAGACGGCCGGTCGCGATAACCTGAGTCTGGTCTCCGCCGAGGCCGCGAAGGCGGGCGCCAAAGGCGCCGCCGGCGATGCCCAGGCCTTGAGCAACAAGCTTGCGGTCACCCAGGAAAGTCTCGACTCGGCTCGCCGCGACAATGAAGAACTCAAAAGCCGCATGGCGGATCTGCAAAGCCAACTGGACAAGCTGCAACGCCTGATCGAGCTGAAGAACAATCAGTTGGCCAAAATGCAGGCCGAAGGTGTTGCTGTACCGCCGGCCGACGAGTCGGCCCCGGCGATGTCGGCAGAATTGACGCCGGACCCAGCGGCGCAAGCCCCCGCGCCTGAAGCGACGCCGCCCGCGACTCCCGTGGAGCCAGCCCCGGCCGCGTCCAACGAACAAAAGTACAACGATCTGCTGACCAACCCGATCCTGTTGGGCCTGGTCGGCGGTGGCGCATTGATCCTGCTGTTGTTGCTGTTGTTGCTGGCCCGTCGCCGCAAGGCACAACAGGAAGCCGAGAAGCACTTGCGCATGGCCCGAGCCCTTGAGGAGGAGGCCGACTTCTCCCCGGAGCTCGATCTGCCCCCGAGCAGCTTCGAGGGCATTGAAGTTCCGCCACCCAGCGTAAAACTCGAACCACAACCCGCTCCTGCGCCAGCGCCAAAGCCGGCCCCGGTGATTGCGCCCGTGATTGTCACGCCACCGATCGCGGCGCCGTTGGTGGCTCCGGCTGCCGAGCGTTCCGACGATGTGCTGGGTCAGGCCCAGTCCCACATCGATCGTGGTCGTTTGAATCAGGCTGCCGATCTGCTTGAGCAGGGCATCAAGGCCGAGCCTCAGCGCAGTGACCTGCGCCTGAAGTTGATGGAAGTCTACGGTCAGCAGGGCGACCGCGACGCCTTTGTTGCGCAAGAACGTCAACTGGTGGCCAACGGCGAAAACTATGCCCAGGTCGAACAACTCAAAAGCCGTTTCCCGGCCATGGTGGTCGCCACCAGTACGGGGCTGGCCGCAGCGGCAGTCGCTGCCGAGCTGGACGCCCAGTACGTCAAGGATCTGCTGGAAGACAAGCCGGCGACCGATGAGGAGCTCGACAGCGCCTTTGACCTGAGCCTTGAGGATCTGGAAGCCGCACCGGCAACGCCTGAGCCAGAGCCTGTCGCCGAGCTGGATGCATTTCCGTCCGATGATGACCTGGACTTCGAATCGTTGCTCAAGCAGCAGACCGAGGCCAATGAAAGCCTGGATGACCTGTCAGAGTTCGATCTTGACCTGGGCGCCGACGCCCCGGCGCCGGCCCTGGCCGACGAAGACTTCCTGCTGGATCTGGATGACGACCTCAAGGGCCTGGATGAGCCTGCCGCCCAAACCCCTGCCGTGGCCGACACACCGTCCGACGACCTCGAGTTGCCGGAAGATTTCGACCTGTCCCTGGCCGATGAAATGGATGTGCAAGACAAGCCCAAGGACGCCTTCGAGTCCGAACTGGACGATGTCAATGCCGAGCTTGAGCGCCTGTCCGACAGCCTGGCTCAGCCCACGTTCACGGCTGAAGACGCGTTGGCCAGTGCCGACGATGAGCCGGATTTCGACTTCCTCAGCGGCACCGACGAAGTGGCGACCAAGCTCGATCTGGCCCAGGCCTACATCGACATGGGTGACAACGACGGCGCCCGGGATATCCTCGGCGAAGTCCTCAGCGAAGGCGATGCCACGCAGAAGAGCGAGGCGCAGGAAATGTTATCGCGCCTGGCCTGAGGTCATCGGGTAAACCAAAGCGGCAGCCAGTAAGGCTGCCGTTTTTGTTTGGGACAGGGGAGGTAATGGTGTTGGGGCTGGCGCCATCGCGAGCAGGCTCGCTCCCACAAGGGATTGGGCGGCAGCGCAGGCCCCATGAACCCCCGAGACCCCCTGTGGGAGCCGAGCTTGCTCGCGATGACGGCGGCATATTCAACATCTTCGCAAGCTGACCCACCGCTATCGCGAGCAAGCTCAGCCGGCGGCATATTCAACATCTTCGCAAGCTGACCCACCGCTATTATCGCGAGCAAGCTCAGCTCCCACAGGGATTTGTGCTTGGACACAGGATTTGTGAATACCCGAAAACCTCTGTGGAAGCGAGCCTGCTCGCGATGACGGCGGCATATCCAACATCTTCGCAAGCTGACCCAGCGCTATCGCGAGCAAGCTCAGCTCCCACAGGGATTTGTGCTTGGACACAGGATTTGTGAATACCCGAAAACCTCTGTGGAAGCCGAGCTTGCTCGCGATGACGGCGGCATATTCAACATCTTCGCAAGCTGACCCACCGCTATCGCGAGCAAGCTCAGCTCCCACAGGGATTTGTGCTAGGACACAGGATTTGTGAACACCCGAAAACCTCTGTGGGAGCCGAGCTTGCTCGCGATGGCACCAGTGCATTCAACACATGACGACCGGTTGGACTGGCATCCCCTCCCGTGCGCCTTATAATGCCCGCCTTTGCGTACCTCAGCAGGCTGTAATTCCTTGGCAAACATAGATAACCCGGCCGCCGAAATGGCGGCTGACGGCTTTTTCCGGATCGCCCTGGGCGTTGAATACAAAGGCTCGCGCTATCGCGGCTGGCAACGCCAGGCCTCCGGTGTGGCGACGGTGCAGGAAACCCTCGAAAACGCGCTGTCCAAAGTCGCCGATTCGCCCGTGTCGCTGCATTGCGCCGGCCGAACTGATGCCGGCGTACACGCCTGCGGCCAGGTGGTGCATTTCGACACCCAGGTCGAGCGCTCGATGAAGGCCTGGGTCATGGGGGCCAATATCAACTTGCCTCACGACGTCAGTGTCAGTTGGGCCAAGGCAATGCCGGCGCACTTCCATGCACGCTTCAAGGCCATCGCCCGGCGTTATCGCTATGTGATCTACAACGACCAGATCCGTCCCGCGCATCTGAACGAAGAAATCACCTGGAACCACCGTCCGCTTGACGTCGAGCGCATGGCTGAAGCCGCGCAGTACCTGGTCGGCGTGCATGATTTCAGTGCCTTTCGCGCCGGCCAGTGCCAGGCCAAGTCACCGATCAAGGAGCTGCATCACCTGCGGGTGACCCGCCACGGCAAAATGATCGTGCTCGACATCCGTGCCAGCGCCTTCCTGCATCACATGGTGCGCAACATTGCGGGCGTGCTGATGACCATCGGTGCCGGTGAGCGGCCGGTGGACTGGATCAAGGAAGTGCTCGAAAGCCGCATCCGCCGCTCCGGAGGTGTGACGGCGCACCCGTTTGGCTTGTACCTGGTGCAGGTCGAGTATCACGATGAATTCGAGTTGCCGCAGCGTTACATCGGGCCACATTTCCTCACGGGCTTCTCGGAACTCGACGGCTGACGCCCTGCACAGCATTTGCTACCATCCGGGACTTTCACGGATTTGCCTGAGGTTTTGACGACATGCCGGCCGTTCGCAGCAAGATTTGCGGGATCACCCGCGTCGAGGACGCGCTGGCGGCGGTGGAGGCCGGGGCCGATGCCATTGGGCTGGTGTTTTATGCCAAGAGTCCGCGCGCGGTCACGGTGCAGCAGGCGAGGGCGATCATCCGGGCCTTGCCGCCGTTCGTGACCCCCGTTGGCCTGTTCGTCAACGCCAGTCGTTGCGAGCTGGGCGAGATACTCGACGCGGTGCCATTGGCCCTGTTGCAGTTCCACGGGGACGAGGCGCCGGCCGATTGCGAGGGCTGGCATCGTCCGTACATCAAGGCGTTGCGGGTCAAGGCCGGTGATGACATCGCGGCCAGTTGCGATGCCTTTGCCGGTGCCAGTGGCATACTGCTGGACACTTATGTGGAAGGCGTTCCCGGTGGGACCGGTGAAGCATTCGATTGGTCGCTGGTGCCCCAGGGCCTGAGCAAACCGATTATCCTCGCCGGTGGGCTGACGGCGCAAAACGTGGCCGAAGCCATCCATCAGGTTCGCCCTTACGCGGTAGATGTCAGCGGTGGGGTAGAGCAAAGCAAGGGCATCAAGGATCCGGCCAGGATTCGTGCGTTCATGGCCGCTGTACGCAGCACTCAGTAGTCAATGTGACGGCTGGCAGACTGCCGCCGTCCATACCAGCACTGTACAAAGCAGGCAGGCGCCGCCTCCGGGTGGGCCGATAGCGTAGTGGTCACCGCCGTATCGCGGTGGCCGGGATGGCTGAGGAAGTTGGGCCGCACGCAGGTCATGTTTCGCGCTGATCGTGGTGGTCCCTCGAACCTCGCCGCACAATGAATTTAGCTCAAGGGCATACGCGGGACCGCGAACCAGAGCGTTCGGGTCACCGGTACTGGAGAAAGAAAGCATGAGCAACTGGTTGGTAGACAAACTGATCCCTTCGATCATGCGTTCCGAGGTGAAGAAAAGCTCGGTGCCTGAAGGTTTGTGGCACAAATGTCCATCCTGCGAAGCGGTGCTGTACCGTCCTGAGCTGGAAAAGACCTTGGACGTTTGCCCCAAGTGCAACCACCACATGCGCATCGGCGCGCGTGCCCGTATCGACATCTTCCTGGACGCCGAAGGCCGTGTTGAGCTGGGCGCCGACCTGGAACCGGTGGACCGCCTGAAATTTCGCGACGGCAAGAAGTACAAGGATCGCCTGACCGCGGCCCAGAAGCAGACCGGCGAAAAAGACGCGCTGGTGTCCATGAGCGGCACCCTGCTGGGCATGCCAGTGGTGGTTTCGGCGTTCGAATTCTCCTTCATGGGCGGTTCCATGGGAGCCATCGTCGGTGAGCGCTTCGTGCGTGCCGCCAACCATGCCCTGGAAAACCGTTGCCCGATGATCTGCTTTGCCGCTTCCGGCGGTGCACGTATGCAGGAAGCCCTGATCTCCCTGATGCAAATGGCCAAGACCTCCGCGGTGCTGGCGCGTCTGCGTGAAGAAGGCATTCCGTTCATCTCGGTGCTGACCGATCCGGTCTACGGCGGTGTTTCCGCCAGTCTGGCGATGCTGGGCGATGTCATCGTTGGCGAGCCGAAGGCGCTGATCGGTTTTGCCGGCCCGCGCGTTATCGAGCAGACCGTGCGCGAAAAACTGCCAGAAGGTTTCCAGCGCAGTGAGTTCCTGCTGGAGCACGGCGCCATCGACATGATCATCCATCGCCAGGAATTGCGTCCGCGTCTGGGCAACCTGCTGGCGCAGCTGATGGGCCTGCCGACGCCGAAATTCGTCGCCGCCCCCATCGAGCCGATCGTGGTTCCGCCGGTGCCAGCGAACATATGACCCAACGTACCCTGGGCGATTGGCTTGCCTACCTTGAGCAGTTGCATCCGTCAGCCATCGACATGGGGCTGGAGCGCTCGCAAGCGGTAATGTCCCGCATGGGACTGGCCAAGCCGGCGCCCCGGGTCATCACTGTTACCGGCACCAATGGCAAGGGTTCTACCTGCGCCTTTGTGGCCTCGTTGCTGCGGGCCCAGGGGCTGTGCGTCGGTGTCTACAGTTCGCCGCACCTGTTGCGTTACAACGAGCGGGTGCAGGTCAACGGCGTTGAAGCCTCCGACAGTGAGCTATGCGAAGCCTTCGCGGCGGTGGAAGCCGGGCGGGGCGAGATTTCCCTGACTTATTTCGAGATGGGCACGCTGGCAGCGTTCTGGCTGTTCGCGCGTGCCGGTCTTGATGCCGTGGTGCTTGAAGTCGGCCTGGGTGGCCGGCTCGATGCTGTCAATCTGGTGGATGCGGACGTTGCGCTGGTCACCAGCATTGGTGTGGACCATGCCGATTATCTGGGTGACACCCGCGAGTCCGTCGCCTTCGAGAAGGCCGGTATCTTCCGCCCGGGCGCGCCTGCGCTCTGTGGTGACCTCAATCCCCCTCAGCCGTTGCTGGACAAGGTTCGTGAGTTGGGCTGCCCGTTCTTTTTGCGCGGGCGCGATTTCGACTTGGCAATGACTGAGCAGCATTGGCAATGGCGGGGCAGTGATGCCCAGGGCAATCCGGTGGAGTTGCGCGATTTGCCGCTGCTGGAGCTGCCGATGGAAAACGCCGCGTTGGCGCTCCAGACCTACCTGTTGCTGGATCTGCCCTGGCATGCCGGACAAATTATCGACGCGTTGCAAGCGACCCGCGTCGTGGGTCGTCTCGATCGCCGTCAGTTCGATTGGCACGGCAAGGGCCTGAATCTGCTGCTTGATGTTGGCCACAACCCCCATGCGGCGCAGTACCTGGCCGAGCGTCTGGCGCGGCGGCCGTTGGCCGGGCGCCGTCTGGCGGTGTTCGGGCTGCTCTGTGACAAGGATCTGGATGGCGTTGTCGATGCGTTGGGTGCTAGTGTCCAGCATTGGGCGGTAGCGCCGCTGGATTCACCGCGTTCGCGTCCGGCGGCCGAGCTACAGCAAGCCTTGCGGCAGCGTGGGGCTTGCGTGGAAACTTATGACAGCGTGGCCGCGGCGCTGGAAGGGCAGTGCGCCCTGGCGACGGTCGACGATGAGATCCTGCTGTTCGGATCATTTTTTTGTGTTGCCGAGGCCCTTCAATGGCTGGCCCGGCGCTCCACGGAGGAAGCTGCAGATGGCATTGCTGGATAAGGCGTACAAGCAGCGCATGGTGGGGGCCCTGGTATTGGTGGCCTTGGCGGTGATTTTCCTGCCGATGCTGTTTTCTCGTCAGGATGAGCAGCGCCAGGTTACGGTCGACGCTCCGGCTGCCCCTCAGGCGCCGTCTATTGCGCCCGTGCAGGTCGAACCGGTGGTGGTGCCTGAACCTGAAGCGCTACCCCAGGAACCCGTTCCGAGCGACGAGGAGCTGGCCGAGCAACCTGCGCCTTCCCTGCCGATCGAACCTGCGCCGGCGGCGCCCGTCACGCCAGCACCGGCTCCGAGCAAGCCGGCAGTCGCTCCAGCCCCGGCAGCACCGGTGGCCAAGCCGGCGCCGACCCAGCCGATTACCGCAGCCCCGGCCAAGCCGGACACGACGCAAAGCCGCGTGGACGCCAACGGTCTGTCGGTCAGTTGGTCCGTTCAATTGGCCAGCCTGAGCAATCGTGAGAGTGCTGAAAAACTGCAGAAAACCCTGCGCAGCCAGGGCTACAACGCTTATATCCGCACCGCCGATGGCAAGAATCGCGTATTTGTGGGGCCGCTGATCGAGCGTGCCGAGGCTGACCGGCTGCGGGACTTGCTCAGTCGCCAGCAGAACCTCAAGGGCTTTGTCGTGCGTTTTCAGCCTGAGCGCGGCTAACAGCGGTTTGCCTGATTTGAATCACACTGACAATCGCAGCTTACCGACAGCTCTGGCCTCTGCTAAAATGCGCCGCCTTATCCGTCTGTAGGCTGCACCGTGCCATTTACCTGGGTTGACTGGGCGATCGTTGCAATCGTCGCCATCTCCGCATTGATCAGTCTGAGCCGCGGCTTCGTCAAGGAAGCCCTCTCGCTGCTGACCTGGATCATCGCGGGGGTCGTAGCCTGGATGTTTGGTGGTTCGTTGTCCCAGTACCTCGCCGGATACATCGAAACTCCGTCGGCCCGCGTGATCGCGGGCTGTGCCATCTTGTTTATCGCCACCTTGCTGGTCGGCGCAATGATCAACTATCTGATCGGCGAACTGATTCGCGTCACCGGGCTTTCCGGGACAGACCGGTTCCTGGGCATGGCCTTCGGCGCGGCGCGTGGCGCGTTGCTGGTGGTCGTGGCCGTCGGGCTATTGAGCCTGGGGCCGGTACAGCAGGATACGTGGTGGCAGGAGTCCCGGCTCGTGCCACAATTTCTATTGGTTGCAGACTGGTCCAAGAACCTCATCCTGGGTTGGAGCAGTCAGTGGCTTGCCAGCGGTATCAGCGTACCCGCTGAAATACCGTTCAAGGAACAACTCTTGCCGATGGCCAAAACGCCGCAGTGAGTGTTGTTCAGTCCAGATCCATTAAGTAGGGGTTGTGTCGCATGTGTGGCATCGTCGGTATCGTCGGTAAGTCGAACGTCAATCAGGCGCTGTATGACGCGCTAACCGTGCTCCAGCACCGCGGCCAGGACGCTGCCGGTATCGTGACCAGCCATGACGGCCGGTTATTCCTGCGCAAGGACAACGGGCTGGTGCGTGACGTGTTCCACCAGCGTCACATGCAGCGCCTGGTCGGCCACATGGGCATTGGCCATGTGCGCTACCCGACAGCGGGCAGCTCGACGTCGGCCGAAGCCCAGCCGTTCTACGTCAACTCGCCGTATGGCATCACGTTGGCGCACAACGGCAACCTGACCAACGTCGAGCAGTTGGCCAAGGAGATCTACGAATCGGACCTGCGCCACGTCAATACCAACTCCGACTCGGAAGTGATGCTCAACGTCTTCGCCCATGAGCTGGCCCAGCGCGGCAAGCTGCAGCCGACCGAAGAAGACGTGTTCGCCGCCGTGACTGACGTGCATAACCGCTGCGTCGGCGGCTACTCGGTCGTGGCGATGATCACCGGCTACGGCATCGTCGGTTTCCGCGATCCCCATGGCATCCGCCCCATCGTGTTCGGCCAGCGTCACACCGACGAAGGCGTTGAGTACATGATTGCCTCCGAAAGCGTGTCCCTGGACGTGCTGGGTTTCACCCTGATTCGCGACCTGGCCCCGGGCGAAGCGGTCTACATCACCGAAGACGGCAAGTTGTTCACCCGTCAGTGCGCGACCAACCCGAGCCTGACCCCGTGCATCTTCGAGCACGTTTACCTGGCGCGCCCGGACTCGATCATCGACGGCATCTCGGTCTATAAGGCTCGCCTGCGCATGGGTGAGAAACTCGCCGACAAGATCTTGCGCGAGCGGCCTGAGCACGACATCGACGTGGTCATCCCGATTCCGGACACCAGCCGCACCGCGGCCCTGGAGCTGGCGAATCACCTGGGCGTCAAGTTCCGCGAAGGCTTTGTGAAGAACCGTTACATCGGCCGTACTTTCATCATGCCCGGCCAGGCCGCGCGGAAAAAATCCGTACGTCAGAAGCTCAACGCCATCGAGCTGGAGTTTCGCGGCAAGAACGTGATGCTGGTGGACGACTCCATCGTGCGCGGAACCACCTGCAAGCAGATCATCCAGATGGCCCGTGAAGCCGGTGCCAAGAACGTGTACTTCTGCTCGGCGGCACCAGCCGTGCGTTATCCGAACGTCTACGGCATCGACATGCCGAGTGCTCACGAGCTGATCGCCCACAATCGCACTACCCAGGAAGTGGCCGACCTGATCGGTGCCGACTGGCTGATCTACCAGGATCTGCCGGACCTGATCGAAGCGGTGGGTGGTGGCAAGATCAAGATCGAGCAGTTCGACTGCGCGGTGTTTGACGGCAAGTACGTCACCGGTGACGTCGATGAGGCCTACCTGAACAAGATCGAGAACGCTCGTAACGATGCGTCCAAGGCCAAGACCCAGGCGGTCAGCGCGATCATCGATCTGTACAACAACTGAGTGACCAACCGGCCCTGAGGGGCCGGTTTGCGTTTAATGACTACAGGAGCGACAGCATGAGTCAGGATTGGGATGCCGGTCGGCTGGACAGCGACCTTGAGGGTGTAGCGTTCGATACCCTGGCGGTTCGCGCCGGTCAGCACCGCACGCCGGAAGCCGAGCACGGTGATCCGATGTTCTTCACGTCCAGCTATGTGTTCCGCACCGCTGCCGATGCGGCGGCACGGTTTGCCGGCGAAGTACCGGGTAACGTCTACTCGCGCTACACCAACCCCACCGTGCGGGCTTTCGAGGAGCGCATCGCCGCCCTGGAAGGTGCCGAGCAGGCCGTGGCCACCGCCACTGGCATGGCGGCGATTATGGCCGTGGTCATGAGCTTTTGCAGCGCTGGCGACCACGTGCTGGTGTCGCGCAGCGTCTTCGGTTCGACCATCAGCCTGTTCGAAAAGTACTTCAAGCGCTTTGGCGTGGAAGTCGATTATGTGCCTCTGGCGGAGTTGTCCGGGTGGGATGCCGCGATCAAGGCCAATACCAAGCTGCTGTTCGTCGAATCGCCGTCCAATCCCCTGGCTGAGTTGGTGGATATCGCCGCACTGGCGGAAATCGCCCATGCCAAGGGTGCCATGCTGGTGGTCGATAACTGCTTCTGCACCCCGGCGCTGCAACAGCCGCTGAAGCTGGGTGCCGACGTGGTGGTGCATTCGGCAACCAAGTTCATCGACGGCCAGGGCCGTTGCATGGGCGGCGTCGTGGCCGGTCGTGGTGAACAGATGAAAGAAGTGGTGGGCTTCTTGCGCACCGCGGGGCCAACCCTGAGTCCGTTCAACGCCTGGATCTTCCTCAAAGGCCTGGAAACCCTGGGCCTGCGCATGAAAGCCCATTGCGCCAATGCCCAGGCCCTGGCCGAGTGGCTGGAGCAGCAGGACGGCATCGAGAAAGTGCATTACGCCGGCCTCAAAAGCCATCCGCAACATGACCTGGCCACGCGTCAGCAGCGCGGTTACGGTGCAGTGGTGAGCTTTGAGGTCAAAGGGGGCAAGGAGGGCGCCTGGCGCTTCATCGACGCCACCCGGTTGATTTCCATCACCGCCAACCTGGGTGACAGCAAAACCACCATCACTCACCCGAGCACCACCTCCCACGGTCGCCTTTCGCCGCAGGAGCGTGAAGCTGCGGGCATTCGTGACAGTCTGATCCGGGTCGCGGTCGGCCTGGAGGACGTGGCTGACCTGCAAGCCGATCTGGCCCGTGGGTTGGCGGCCTTGTGATTGAGCTGGCAACGCCGCGCGGCGGCACCCATGGCCGCGTAGCGCTGGTGACAGGCGCTGCGCGGGGCATCGGCCTGGGGATTGCCACCTGGCTGATCTGCGAAGGCTGGCAGGTGGTGCTGACTGACCTGGATCGTGAGCGCGGCTCCAAGGTCGCCAAGACGTTGGGAGAGAACGCCTGGTTCATCACCATGGACGTGGCGGACGAGACCCAAGTCGCCACGGGGATCGCCGAGGTGTTGGGCCAGTTTGGGCGGCTCGACGCGCTGGTGTGCAACGCGGCCATCGCCGATCCCCACAATATCACCCTGGAAAGCCTGGATCTGGCCTATTGGAATCGGGTCCTGGCGGTGAACCTGGGTGGTCCCATGCTGCTGGCCAAGCATTGTGCGCCTTACCTGCGCGCCCACAATGGCGCCATCGTCAACCTGGCCTCGACCCGTGCCGCACAATCAGAACCCGACACCGAAGCCTATGCGGCGAGCAAGGGCGGCTTGCTCGCCCTGACCCACGCCTTGGCGATCAGTCTTGGCCCGGAAATCCGGGTCAACGCTGTCAGCCCCGGCTGGATCGACGCACGGGACCCGTCCCAGCGTCGTGCACAGCCGCTCACCGATGCCGACCATGCCCAGCATCCGGCGGGCAGGGTTGGCACGGTGGAGGATGTAGCGGCCATGGTGGCGTGGCTGTTGTCACGCAACGCCGGTTTTGTCACGGGCCAAGAGTTTGTGGTGGACGGCGGCATGACCAAGAAAATGATTTATGAGTGAGGAACAGCTGCAAGGGGCGAGCGACAAGCTTTAAGCGATTATGCGGAGTTGACGCTTTTAACTTGCAGCTTGCCGCTCAAAGCTGTTTTTGAAAAAAACTCAACCCTGCTATTGACTTAGCTTCGGTACCTGCGTAAATTTCGCGGCCTCAACGAAGCAAAGGGTGATTAGCTCAGCTGGGAGAGCGTCTGCCTTACAAGCAGAATGTCGGCGGTTCGATCCCGTCATCACCCACC